>JAJTBP010000209.1 GCA_021286825.1 Marinilabiliales bacterium
ATTGTGATCGCAGACCTCCAGATTAGCCATTGAAGGGAAGTAAATAAACCAGTCATATTATGGTTAACAAAAGTTATGCCATGATTTAAAATCATTCCAAATACAGTTGAATCAAAATATTTTATTGTTTATCATTCAACGCATTACAGACGTTGCATTTTTTAACAAATCTCATTTTCCCAGTCCCAGGCAAATTATTCTTCCACAATTGATACAATTGCGCGAACAGTTGTGCGATTTTTCAATTTCGAGGATAATAGCTTGCAATACAAAAGGGGAGCCATCCGAACGGACAACTCCCCTTTTCTCTTTCTGGTTAATTGCTCTTATTTGCCTTCTGCCAATTTCTGATAAATCACATAGGAATAAACAACTGGCACCACACTTAAAATGACCAGCAAAGGAATAAACAGGTATTCGGTTTTCTCAACGAAGAAACTGGCAATCAGGCCCGCCAGACTCCCCCAGAACCATAGTTTGCCGGCCAACTTGTGGGTCTTGATCCAGACAACATCGCTGTTTAACGTCCAGGGAACCTTGATGCCCACAAAATAATTGGGCCGGACATTGCTCATGTAATTTCCCAACAGCATAAACAGGATAAACAAGCTCATGGGCAACATCTTGTGAAAGGAGGAACCCTCGTGAAGCAAACCCCAAATGACAGAACTGTTGATCATACCGATGAACAGAATCAAGATCAGCCGGATTTTGTAGTAACTGCTTTCAAACATGGCGTAATTGCTTTTCCTCGGATCGATCTTGGGCAGCAACAGGAGCAACAGGTATAGACCAATCGGCAACAACAAATAGACATAACGCGAACCGTAACCATTGGGATGTCCTGAAGCATCGAAGTGAATCGGGACACTCTCCGGCAAATTTTGCCAATTGATTAACAAATACAAGATGGGCAAAAGGGTCAGCAGCAAAAGAATCGCCTCCCTGATTACACTTTCTTTTTTCATGGTTCGAAGTTCCATTTTTAATTTTTATCAACTTACCAATTCTTCCGACCCGATAGCCGGTTCCTATTTCTGAAGTCCGCCGATCCATTCCGTCATCACACGAAGAAGATCAGGCGAAAGGGTCATTTCTATCTCACCATATTCGGCAGGTAATCCGGTTTTGCATTCCTGAAAAAGATGGTTCAATCCGGGAAGCTCCTTCACCACTCCATTTTTGTTGTGCCCTTCCTGCAAAGCCCGACCGATGGCTGCCAGATTTTCTTTCGAAGGTACCTGCAAGTCCTTGTCTCCATTAAGTGCCAAGACCGGACATTTCACCCTTTTCAAATAGGGAATGGGATCAAATGACAGGAAATTTACCATCCAGGGAGTGGTCAGCTGTTTAATTTGCAAGGCGACCTTTTCCTGCGCAGCTTTGCCATCTAGACCCAGTCCCTTTTCCTCGGTTAAAAGAAAATCGCTTAGTTTTCTGGATCGTTCTTCAGCTGAAGGAGTAGCCAGAACAATCGAAAAGGCTTTTTCATTGATTTCCCGATTCTGCGCAATTGCCTTTTCATCTGCACCAGAAGCCCTGGCAATGCGCTCTTGCTGCAGCAACAAAAGACGCTCACCTGTCAATCCCAAACCCGCCAGCATTACAATAAAATTAACCTCACTATGCTGGGCGGCTACCAAGGGTGCTATCATTCCTCCCTCGCTGTGACCGACCAATCCTATCCGTTTCGAATCGATTTCACGACGTCCCTTCAGAAAGCTTAAAGCACAGACAACATCCGATGCGAAATCAGCCGTAGTGGCAACTTTGAAGTCACCCGTCGAGGCAGCAACCCCACGATCATCGTAACGCAAAACGGCAATGCCATGGCGCGAGAGGTAATCGGCGATCACCCAGAATGGCTTGTGCCCGAAGATCTCCTCATCCCTGTTTTGCGGACCACTTCCCGTGATCAAAATCACCGCAGGCGAGGGTTTATCGGATGCTGGCAATGTCAGCGTTCCACTCAGCCGAATCCCGGCAGCGGGATTCTCAAAGTTCACCTCCAATACCTGATATGGGAAAGGAGGCTTCGGCTCTTGTGGTCTTCTAACAACTTGCTTTTCAATCATTTCCCTTGATAGATCCAAAGGAAATTGCATTCCGTGCTGGCGTAGCATTCCGGTGAACATCGCCTCCTTCAAAGCCCCCTCATACGAAAGTCCGGCCGATGCCACCTCCATCTTCAGGACATTCGCCTCAAAGGTGATGCTGGTGACCGGAATTCCCTTTGCACCCTGGTCCGGACTGTCCATCGTTGCAGTGTACCCGCTAACCGATTTCTCAACATGAAAAACAATGCGCAGCTGAAGACCATTTACTTTCAGCAATCCATTCCACTGACCGGAAATGTCGGCTGCCCATACAGAGCCGAAAACAAAAATCATCAAAAATGCCAAACCCAGTTTTTTCATAATCTTGTCAATAAAATTTTTCCCTTTTTACAGCCAACCCACTCCTTCCAACCGAATCATTTTCTGTTACCATTAAACTGCATCAACCAAACGAGTACACCATCCATGACCGTAGTATTGAGTGAATATTTAATAAATTGTCCTTCCCGAATGCTGACCACCAAATCAGCCTGCTTCAACAAATCCAGATGATGAGAGATGCTGGGCTTGGTCATGTCAAAACGATCGGCAATTTCGCCTGCCGTCATATCCCCCTTGTTCAGCAACTCGAGAATTTCTCGTCGTGTCGGATCATTCAATGCCTTAAAAAACTGATTCATCACAAATAGATATTTAGACAAATATCTAATTATATTTTCAAATAACCAAATTTTCCTCGAAATATTTTGCAGAAGAGTTTGGGTAGGTACCAAAAATAGTAAGCCGGTCATCCAAACGAACGACCGGCTTACCATCCATGATCTCAGGAATCCTAGCGGATGATCTCACATCCCATGTAGGGAACCAAGACATCGGGCACACGGATACCTTCTGGCGTCTGATAATTTTCCAATAGGGAGGCAACAATCCTGGGAAGCGCAAGGGCACTTCCATTCAGGGTGTGCGCGATCTGAGGCTTCTTGGTTGCTTCATCCCTGTACCTAAGTTTCAACCGATTGGCCTGGAAGGATTCAAAATTGGATACAGAAGATACTTCAAGCCACCGGCCCTGTCCTGCAGACCAAACCTCAAAGTCGTAGGTCAAGGCTGAGGTAAAACTCATGTCTCCGCCACACAGCCTCAAGATCCGGTAGGGCAATCCCAACTTCTCAACCAGAGTGGTGACATAACGGACCATCTCATCCAACGATTCATAGGACTTATCGGGATGGGCAATCCGGACAATCTCAACCTTGTCAAACTGATGCAAGCGATTCAATCCCCTCACATCCTTTCCATAGGACCCCGCTTCTCTCCTGAAACAGGCCGAATAGGCAGCAGTTTTGATTGGCAAATCTTTCGCATCCACAATTACATCCCGGAAAATATTGGTAACGGGTACTTCAGCGGTCGGAATCAGATAAAGACCATCCACCGGACAGTGGTACATCTGTCCTTCCTTGTCAGGCAACTGCCCGGTTCCGAAACCGGAAGCCTCATTGACCACGTACGGTGGCTGTACCTCCAGATAACCCGCTTCTCTCGCCTGGTCGAGGAAGAAATTGATGAGTGCACGCTGAAGCCTTGCGCCATAGCCCTTGTAGACAGGAAATCCGGCACCGGTGATCTTAACACCAAGTTCGAAGTCGATCAGGTCATATTGAGCAGCCAACTCCCAGTGTGGTTTGTATCCCTCGGGAAGGACCGGCATAACACCTCCCTGAACTACAACTTCGTTGTCTTCAGCCGTGCGGCCTCCGGGCACCAGCGAGGAGGGAAGGTTGGGCATCTGAACCTGCAATTGTGCCAACTGTGCATCAATGGATTCAAATTCCTCATCAAAAAGCCGTATCCTCTCCTTCAACACCACCGTCTTTTCCTTGGCAAGAGCCGCCTCTTCCGACTTTCCCTCTTTGAACAGCTGTCCAATCTCCTTGGACAACTGGTTCATCTCAGCCTTGCAGCGATCACTCTCCAGCTGGGATTCATTGCGCTTTTGATAAAGGGCCAAAACCTGACCAACCATGGCCCGGGCATCAAAATGTTTTACCGCAAGCCTTTCGATGACAAACTCAGGATTATCCTGGATAAATTTCAAACTTAACATAGGTAAGATCTTATGTGATTGTAAAGGAAAGCCGAAGCCTTCCGAATGCTAACCGTCAAAACACAAAACTACAACAAAAAAAATCTCCTGCCTTATTACTCACGTAACAAAACAGGAGAAATATCCTGAGAAACCGAATGGTTATTCTGCTTCCTTCAATGGCTCAACGCTCACATAGGATTTTGCGTTGGTCTTTTTCTTGAAAACAACGGTTCCGTCGATCAATGCGAAAAGTGTGTGGTCTCTTCCGATCCCTACATTTTCACCCGGATTGTGGACGGTTCCACGCTGACGAACAAGAATGTTACCGGCCTTGGCAGCCTGGCCACCAAAAATCTTTACGCCCAATCTTTTGCTTTCTGATTCGCGGCCGTTCTTCGAACTACCTACCCCTTTTTTATGTGCCATGGTAAACTTTTTTTAGAGGGTTACGCTACAATTTCGTTAATCTGAATCTGGGAGAAGAACTGACGGTGACCGTTTTTCTTCCGGTAGCCTTTGCGGCGTTTTTTCTTGAAGACAAGAACCTTTTCTCCCTTAAGATGAGAAAGAACGGTTGCACTGACGCTGGCACCTGCCACAACAGGAGCACCTACGCTAACAACACCTTCCTTTTCAACCAGTAATACCTTGTCGAAGGAGACCGTTGCACCCTCTTCAGCCTGAAGACGATGAACATACAGCTTCCTTGATTTCTCTACCTTGAACTGCTGTCCGGCGATTTCTACAATTGCGTACATCTTGACAATTTAATGATTCGGGTCCGGCAGGCGGGTATTGCTCCTCTTTTTGGGCCTGCGCAAACTATTTTGGACTGCAAAAGTAAACATTTTCAATAGATAACCAAATGAACAACCGGAAAAATGATAGAAATTCCCTTCTCCGGTCTCCCATCCTACCCCATCCCCGTAATCTTCTTGATTTCATTTAACTTGTTGAGGGCCTCCAGCGGGGACATCCGGTTGATGTCGAGATTCCGGATCTCATCACGGATCTGTTTCAGGACCGGATCATCCAACTGGAAAAAACTGAGCTGGAAACCCTCCCGGTTCTGGGCAAGGTCGGCAACCGGTTTGGCGGGATATTCCTGGCGGTTGCTCTGCTCCATCTGGGCAAGGATCTCTTCTGCCCTTGAAACGACGGATCTCGGCATCCCGGCCATTTGCGCCACATGGATGCCAAAACTGTGGTTGCTGCCACCGGGTACCAGTTTTCTCAAAAACAGGATCTTCTTCCCAACCTCTTTGATGGACACATTGAAATTCCGGATCCGGCCAAAGCTTTTCTCCATCTCATTCAATTCATGGTAATGGGTGGCAAACAAGGTCTTCGCTTTTACCCGTGGGTGCTCATGAATGTACTCCACGATCGACCAGGCAATGGAGATCCCGTCATAGGTGCTGGTTCCACGCCCCAACTCATCAAAAAGAATCAGGCTGCGGTCGGATAGGTTGTTCAGAATGCTGGCCGCTTCGGTCATTTCAACCATGAAGGTGCTTTCTCCCGACGAGATATTGTCCGAGGCCCCTACCCGTGTGAAGATCTTGTCCACATATCCGATGTTGGCCGAATCAGCCGGCACAAAAGAGCCGATTTGCGCCAGAAGGGTAATCAGCGCAGTCTGCCTCAGCAGCGCCGATTTACCGGCCATATTCGGCCCGGTAATCATGATGATCTGCTGCTCACTTTTATCAAGCAGCAAATCATTGGCGATGTATTGTTCTCCAACGGGCAATTGCTGTTCGATGACCGGATGCCTTCCACCCTTGATCTCAAGGATCTCTCCATCATCCACCACCGGCCGCACATATCGGTTCTGAACGGCGACCGTGGCAAAAGAAAGCAGACAATCCACCTGCGCCATCCAGTTGGCATCGACCTGAATGGCCGTGAAATAATCGGAGACAGATGCTACCAGGTCATTG
>JAJTBP010000210.1 GCA_021286825.1 Marinilabiliales bacterium
CTTCGGGGAGGCTGTCAGGCCACTGTCGACATGGTCGAACAGAATCCTGACACGATTCTTTTCGATCACCATGCCCTTGTAAACCGGGTGCATGAAGGGAATACCGATCCGACCGTAATTGGAGGAAAGGGCCAGATTGGCCAATCTTTGAGCCACTTCAATCTTCTTGACAGGATGGATGTTGTTGACATCATCCACCAGGTCCCAAATCACAACCATTCCGGTGTTGGGAACCGAAAGGGTAGCCGTTTGTTGTTCCCTCACCAGGGCTCCGACGTTGTAATTCCCATAGGCAAATGGGGCGATCTGGACATAATAAAAGGGGAAGTTGTGACCCCAGGCTTCCCGCCAGGCACCAATCATCTTTGACATCAGGCTGGCATAAATGTTGTAATTCTGAGTATTGCTTTCACCCTGATACCAAATGGCTCCGGCAATCTTGAATTTTGTCAAGGGAGCGATCATGGCGGCATAAACCGATCCTGGAACAACCGGCCAACCAGCCGAAGGTTTCAGCTTCAAGGAGGCCTCTTTCAACGATTTGTCCTGCTCAATAATCTCTTTGGGTGTCCAGACTTCAGCGGGTGTCCCACCCCAATTGCTGTTGATCAGTCCGACAGGAATGCCCAATTCACTTTGAAGCTTTTTGCCATAAAAATATCCGATGGCACTGAAATGAATCATCTCTTCCGGCGTACATACCTTCCAACCGACCCTGACATCTTCTTGCGGATATTCTGACGTGGATTTTGGAACGTAAAAGAACCGGATCAGATTGTTGGCCGACTTGGGGGCCTCCTCAAGCGACTGTTGCAATTTCTGATCACCACTCCATTCCATGTTGCTTTGACCGCTGCAAAGCCAGACTTCACCCACCATCACATCCTCCAATACCAATTTGTTGTTGAAGGTGAGGGTATAAGGACCACCGGCCGAAGGAGTCTTGATTTTCATGGCCCATCGTGCTCCAGAGGTACCCGTGGTAACATAATGGGTAGTATCCCAACTGGCCTTTACCACAATCTTTTCGGAAGGTCCGCACCATCCCCAGAGGTTGACCTCGCTGTTTTGCTGCAACACCATGTGGCTGCCCAGGATGGCAGGCAACCGGACCTCGGCTTTGACAAAACCGGCTGAAGCAAAGCACAACACAAGAAAACAGCTGATGAATAGAAAAATTTTTTTCATGTCACTGAATATTAATCTGTTAAATATGTCTAATCCTTCCCCGGAGCAGGTAAGGGAGCCGGTCCGGCGGTTCGTGACAAGATACAAAATTTTGATCATCCTTCGGGACTATAGATCTGCGGGTAGCAAAATTAAACGTCGGAATTTGTTGAAGATTTGTCTTGGACACTTGCCTTGCCACCCATCAACCGGTTGGAAAGGTCGGAGTGACTTTCGAGCGGGATAAAGTATCTAAAATGAGCAAAGCCATTGAAAATCTGTTAGAAAATCATCTCCTATTTTTGAAATAATTGTAAATTTCATGAAAAATTGACACGCCCGATGAAAGGGAATGGAAAACAAACTATTTTTGCAACATGAATGAATGATCATTCATTTATTTTGATGCGATTTTATGGCTCGTGCAATTGATGAAAGCAAGTTAAACAGGATCCATGCAGCCACGCTTCAGTTGGTAGTTGAACATGGATACGGCGGTGCCTCGATCGTTTCGATTGCGCGACGGGCAGGTGTGGCCGAGGGATACCTCTACCGATTTTATCCAAGCAAACATGAACTGGTGGTTTCCCTATTGTTCAACAAAGTCAACCAGTTGATATCCAAGCTAAAGGAGTTGCTGGAGAATGATACGGTCACCCGGAGCATCATCGAACAACTGATCCTTGGGATCTTTGAATTGGCTGAAATTGAAAAAAATGACATCCTTTTCATTCATTCCCTCATGCATCATTACCATTTTCAGATATCCACCTCCCAACGTGAAGAGATTCGGCTGCTTTGCGAACAGGTCATCGCCTTGGGAGGCCGGAACGGTGAATTGGAGGCTTCCCTCACGCCAGAGGAGGTCTACACCATGTGCTTCCTCTACCCCATCGAATTTATCCATCTCAGGATAAAGGGATTTTTGGGTAAAACGGATTGGAGCGCTGAGGAAAAACAGCGGGTCATCACATTTTGTATCAACTCATTAAAACCTGTATAGCATGAAAAAAATTACTTCAGGAGTTTTCATTTGGCTCATCTTGTTTTCCTTCTCAGGGATGGCCAGGAGTGAAACTCCGGTCGAACCGCAAAGGCTGACGTTTGAAGAGGCTTTGCAGATGACCCTTCAGAACAATTTTCTGATCCGGCAATCTGATCATCATCTCCGGCAGATGGAGATGGAGATGGGGGCTGCAAAAGGGTTGAGGATGCCGAGGGTCTCACTGAATGCCAACTACTCGATGATGGGCGACAGAATCCACTTTGATCTATCGCCTGTCCGGGATGCCATTACCCCACTCTACCAAACGTTGGGTAGCTATGGTGTATTCAGTGGTGTTCCGAATCCCGACCCAAGTACCAGCAGCATCATGCCGATCCTTCCAGACAACATCTCGACCCAGGCGGTTCGAAAAAAGATGCTGGAAGGACTCCAGACGGTCCAGAACGGAGAATGGGACCTGACCATTCAGGAGAAACAGTTTGCGACCCTGAATGCTGGTTTCATCTGGCCCCTTTTTACCGGTGGCAAGATCAATGCAGCCAATAAAGCCGCCAGGATCAAGTATGAAGCAGTCTCCTTCGAAAACCTCCAGAAGTCGTACGAACTGACAAATGAACTGATCGACCGTTATTTTGGCTTGGTACTGGCCTCTCAAGCCATGAAAGTTCGTGAAGAGGTCAAGTCGACCATGAAGAAGCATTTTGAAGATGCAGAGAACCTTCAGAAACAGGGACAGGTTGCCAATGTAGAAGTACTGAATGCCAAACTTTATCTTGCGGATGCGGAACGGGAATGGCAAAAATCGGTCAGGCAGATTGACATACTCAACGAGGCGTTGCTGAACACCTTGGCTGCCAAAAACCTGCAATCTCCCGAACCGGTCACTGCACTTTTCTATCGGGATTCCATCGAGAGCGTCGACTATTTTTATGCCAAAGCCATGGAGAAGAGTCCATTGCTGGCCCAGGTAACCAAGAAAAAGGAGTTGGCCGAACAAGGTTACCTGGCTGAAAAATCGGGGCATCTGCCATCATTTGCCGTCACTGGGATGTATGATCTTGCCAACAAGGATCTTTCACCCTATCTCCCCGGTTATGTGGTCGGTGTGGGAATGAAATGGAACCTCTTTGAAGGCCTTTCCCAGACCAAAAAGGTCGCGGCGGCAGGTCTTCAGAAACTGGAAGCGGAAGATTATTATCAAAAAGCGGCGGCAGATATCCGTACAGCGATCAACAAACACTACCAGGAACTCAACATGTACCGTGAGCAGTTGCACATGCTGGATGCGGCCATGAACCTGGCAGTGGAGTATTACCGGGTCCGTAACAAGGCCTTCAGTGAAGGAATGGCCACCACCACCCAGGTAGCGGATGCTTCCCTGCTGTTGGCAAAAGCCAGGATCGACCGATTGCAGGCGATGTACGGATACGATGTCTCCTTGTCCAGATTGCTTTACTATGCTGGACTGACCGATCAATTTGTCCAATACATGAGTCGACCGGGAGTCGTCACCGAACATCCCGAGGGATCGAAATAGATAAAGATCAAACAACAACAAAACATAAACGGCAATGAAGGTTTCTTGAAGGACCTTTATCAAAAAATCAAAGACATGAACAAAGCAAAAGTATTCATCGTGGCCGGAGCACTCATTCTGCTCGTCATTTTTGTGGTCTATGCCATCAAGATCATCAGTACGCCCGTACCGATTGAGATTCAAGGAGAAGTGGAGGCCACCCAGGTCAAGGTTGCTTCCAAACTTACCGCCCGCATCGACAGTCTCTGTGTGAAAAAGGGGGATGCCGTGGAACCCGGAACTTTGCTGTTTACCCTGATCTCACCCGAACTGGAGGCAAAGATGAGCCAGGCTGCTGCCGTCAAACAGGCTGCCGGAGCACAACGGAACAAGGCCTATAATGGAGCCCAGCAGGAGGATATCCAGGCCGCCTTCAACAACTGGCAGATGGCACAAGCCGCTGCCGAATACGCAAAGAAGACCTTCGCCAGGGTTCAGAACCTCTTCCGGGAGGGAGTGGTCCCCGAACAACAGAAGGATGAGGTAGAGACCAAGATGAAAGCAGCGATCGAAACAGAAAAGGCCGCCCATGCCATCTATGAAAAAGCGAGGAAGGGAGCCAGACCCGAGGACAAAGAGGCCGCGGGTGCCTTGTTGCTTCAGGCAGAGGGTGTGGTCAGTGAGGTGAGTTCCTACCTGAATGAAAAGAAGATCAATGCACCCATCAAAGGGGAGATTGCCAACATTCTGGCTGAAAGGGGAGAATTGATTCCCGCCGGCTATCCTGTCATGAGCATTGTGGATCTCTCGGATGTCTGGATCAGTTTCAACCTACGCGAAGATTTACTGGCCGATATTCGCAAAGGAAGTGAGATTGTAGCGGTCATTCCAGCCCTGGGTAAAAAATCTGTCAGGCTGAAAGTGAGCTACATCAACGTATTGGGCGACTTTGCCACCTGGAATGCAACGAAAACCCGGGGTGACTTCGATCTGAAGACATTTGAGGTACAGGCCGTTCCCATGGAAAAAGTCGAGGGACTGCGGCCCGGAATGAGTGCCATCGTCAATTGGGATCTTGTCAGGAAGGAAAAGAAATAAAATGAACAAACAATCGATGTTTCACAGGATGATCCGATCCTCACTGATGCGGGTTGTCCGAAGGGAAACAGAGCGAATTTCCGGTAGTTGGGTACTCTTGTTCACCACGCTGGTTGGACCGGTTGCCTCTTTTCTGCTCATCACCTGGATGTTCTCCGGTGGAGTGGTCAGGGATCTCCCGATTTCCGTGGTGGACATGGACCAGACCCAGCTTTCAAGAAAAATCGCCCGGATGGCCGATGCCACACCTGCCGTTAACGTGACTTCACGACCCACCTCACTGGAGGAGGCAAGAGCCGCGATGAACCGTGGAGAGACGGAGGCCGTACTGGTAATCCCGGAAGGAACCGAAAAAGATGTTCAAAAAGGGGTCCAATCCGAAATAGCACTCTACATCAACAACACCAACGTGGTGAAAGGAGGGGTGATCCAATCGCAGATGGTCAATGCCCTGGCCACTGTATCGGCTGTCATCAAAATACAGACGATGGTCAAAAAAGGAGTCAATCCCGAGACTGCCATCAAACGTGCCCAACCGATACGACCGGATGTCCACCTTTTGTACAACCCCTATGGCAATTATGCCTACTTCCTGATGATGGGACTTCTGCCCTTGCTTGCCGTTGTCTTCATCTTTTTCGGGTCGGCTTACACCATTGGCATCGAGCTCAAGGACGGAACAGCAACGGAATGGTTATCCGTGGCGGAAGGAAGTACTTCCGTGGCCCTCATCGGAAAACTGATCCCCTATGTGCTGCTCTTTTTCGTCGACCTGATGGTGATGAACATCTTGCTGATCAAGGTGATGGGCACTCCCTTAAACGGATCGCTTACCATGATCCTGTTTTCGGAACTGTTGCTCATTCTCGCCTACCAAGCCACGGCACTCCTCTTTCTCTCGCTGACGATCAATCTGCGGCTCACACTTTCCCTGGGAAGTGCCTACACCATGATGGCACTTACCTTCTCAGGACTCACCTTCCCTGCCATGGGGATGACCCTCGTGGCCAAGATTTTTGCGGTCATCTTCCCCTACAACTTCTGGCTGAAGATCTTCCTGAGCCAGTCGCTGAGAGGCGAACCGGTCGACGAAACCCTTTGGCCGCTCTTTGTATTGACCCTCTTCATCTGGTTGGGAGTTGCCTCCCTGCCCTTTTTCAAACGGAGGTTCCATGACGAACGATGGCAAACAAAGGATTGAGCATGGGTCCCTTTTCCGGACTCCGCCGATCCAGTCAAACCATAAAATGAAACGCATTCCACGAGATACAACAAAAAATTCCTCGTTCTGCTCCGGATT
>JAJTBP010000211.1 GCA_021286825.1 Marinilabiliales bacterium
AAATGTGTAAATCGGTGCCGCAAATGGCTGTCTTGCTGATTTTGATCAGCACTTCATTGACCCCTGGGGTAGGAATGGGTACCTCCTCCATCCACAATCCCTTTTGAGGCAGACTTTTTCTAATGGCTTTCATGCTATGTAATTTTTGGATGTTTTATGGTTGGAATCATGTGTTAGGCAGAATCCCGCCGTTATCAAATTTAGAATTGCAAAATAAGCAATTTCCGGCCCCACTATTCCTAATAAATATCAGTCTTTGCGATTCCTCAGGCAGTAAACCCTGACATGAATCATTTCAGTCAGAAAGGTAATGGCGGATCGGTGCCGGAACATGACCTCATTACCGGAACCGTAGTAAAAGGAGGGTAGGATAAGCCGGAAGGAGATCCGATCGATCCAAATCCTCTCATGTGATTGCAAGAAAATCGGGAGTTCTGCCTTTGAAAAGTGTAACTTTACAAACGGTCGGGAGTAAACTTTTCGAGATTTGCAGCCTGGCCGGATTCGTTGCTTCTATCTGATAGAAATCGGTTAATCAGTTTATCTACATGAAAATAGCCATTCTCTTGCTCTATGCGCTGGGTCTGATTCTGACCGGGATCTATTCCTCAAGAAGGATCGTCAGCGCAAGCGACTATCTGGTTGCTGGGAAAAGGGGAGGGGTATGGCAGATCACCGGCTCATTGATTGCGACCATTCTCGGAAGCACGGCCATCCTGGGAAGCAGTGATCTGGCTTACAAACAAGGCTGGGCGGCTGCCTGGATGCTGTTGTGTGCCGCGATCGGGTTGTTTGCTTTGGTTTGGGTGGCACCGCTTGTCAGACGATATGGCAAATTTACCCTACCGCAGTTGATTGCCGATTTTTACGGAAAGGAAGCCGGAACCATTGCCTCCCTCATCATTCCCGTTGCATGGATTGGCGTTATTGCTGCCCAGGTGATCGGAGGGGCTCGGGTGATGAACAGTTTTTTGGGCTACGATTATGCTACCAGTGTCCTGGTAATCGGACTATTATTTATTTTTTATACAATCATCGGCGGACAAATTTCGGTCATCAAGACCGATCTGATTCAGGCATTTATCATCATTGGCGGGATTGGTGTGATCGTTGCCTATCTATTTTCAATGGATCAGCAACCGACCGAATCGGTTAAGATTCCTGAGTTTCCCTTCAATCCTACCTTTGGGCCGTTGGACCTTATGGTTTTGTTGATATCCTATTCGTCTACTTTTCTTGTCGGACCAGATATTTATACCCGATTGTTTTGTGCCAGAAATGAAAAGGTGGCGAAAACAAGCGTTCTGCTCACTGCCCTGATCTTGATTCCCTTTGCCTTCATGATCACCTACTTGGGCATTTTCTCCAGCCAAAGTACTCCTGATTTCGATTTTCATCAAGGCTCATCACTCATTTCTACCCTCGATCACATACTTCCGGAGTGGGGAGTCGGGTTGTTGGTTGCTGCCATCCTATCGGCCGTCATGTCAACTGCGGCAACCACATTGCTGACCTCTTCCGTCATCCTGACTGGTTTGTTTCAGGAGGATCTTGAATCCGGATCATCGCTCAGGTTAACCAAGTTGATCATTTTGGTGCTGGGCTTGGCCAGTATCTTCCTTTCCTTGTGGGTGACCTCCATTGTGCAATCCATGCTGATTGCCTTGACATTTTTCTCAGGAGCCTTTATCCTCCCTGTATTTGCTGGATTGCTTGGATACCGCACCGGTAAAAAAAGAAGCATATCAGCCATGCTTACTGGCGGAATTGTAGCGCTGTCCGGTAAACTGCTTACGATCCATGGTTCGTTTATTTTGGGCAATATGTTGATAATTAGCGCTTTTATACTAAATGGACTTTTGCTTTTCAGCGACAGAAAATGGCTGAAAAATCGGTAGTTTTGAAGAAAAGAAATCAGGATTTTGGAACATTCACTTGTCGTTTACCACAACCATCTGCCCATATTTTCCAACGATGAGCATTGGCTTTATCCGCTTTTTGAATTGGAAACCTTCCTAAAGAATCATTCTTTTCTGGTAGGGGAGTTGTTACTGCAAGATAAAATTGCAGGAAAGGCGGCTGCCTGTCTAATCGTGAGAATGGGATTCACGCAATGCCACATCGGTTTGTTGAGCAGGAGGGCCATTCCGGTTTTCGAAAAGTATGGCGTACGTTATTCCTATGATCAGCTGGTCGATCACATCCAATGCAGAACCGAGGATCTGATCACGGATAAAATGGATTTGGATGAGACCTATCTTTTCCTCCGAAAAAGGGCTGGCCGGGTTCAGGGTACTCCCTTGAAGATTGAAGACTTAACGGTAACAATATCTGGGAAACAGATTCTTCAAAATCTGAATTTGGAACTGGGTCGTGGGGAGCAGCTGATTGTCATGGGTGAAAATGGTTCCGGCAAGACGACCCTCCTCAAGTCCATCCTTGGTTTGCTACCTGCCGTTAGCGGGAAAATATGGATCGGAACTGAGGTCGTAGGAACCGCAACATGGCAAAAGAATCGGGCAGAATCGGGCTATTTGAATCAGGAAGTTGCGGGTGTAAAGTTTCCCATTACAGCAGCCGAGGTGGTGGCCATTGGTTTGACTGGAAAGAAGATATCGACGGCTGAAAGGAAATATCAGGTAGAATTGGCCATGCGAAAAACGCGCTCCTTTCACTTGAACACCAAACTTTTTCATGAACTATCAGGCGGAGAGAAACAGCGGGTATCCCTGGCCAGACTGTTGTGCCAGAATGCCCGGCTTCTGCTTTTGGATGAACCCACCTCTTTTCTGGATGATCAAGCCAAAAGGGAGTTGGCTGAATTGTTGATCGAACTTAGCAAAAATGAGGCGCCCACCATTTTGGTTGTATCACATGATAAAGAATGGATTCAGTTTTTAAACTGGAAGACATTGAACCTAGCCGCAGGTACTTTATGTTAGAACTAATATCCTATGAACCCATATTAAAAGGGCTGGTCGTACTGATCATTGCCGGATTTGCCTTCCCCGTTACGGGGGTCTATCTGTTGCGTATGAACCTTTTGCCCCTTCGGTTTATGCTGATGCACGGTGCTATTCTCGGGGGAGCGCTCTCGCTGGCACTCGAGGCAAATCCCATGTTTGGCACCTTGTTAACGAATCTGGTCCTCGTTCTCGTCTTGATTTCCACATCCAGATACATGAAGAGTGATCCGGGTCAGTTAAGTGCTTTTTTTATGGTTGTTTCGATATCACTGGCTTTTATCTTCATCTATCGTTTCCATGTTCCGGCCAAAGAGACCATGGGACTCATGTGGGGCAGCCTTTATACATTATCTTCGGTAGAATTTTTTTCTGCAATCGGATTATCCCTCTTCCTATTCATTTTTCAGGCTTTGTTCCGATACCAATTGAGGGCCATTTTTTTCAATGCTGACATTGCAAGCACTTCAGGCGTTCCTGAATCCAGATTTTATTATGCGGTCATCTTGTTGACAGCCCTGACTGTTGCGGCCGCCATGAAACTGGTAGGAGCCCTGTTGCTGGATGCCTTGTTGCTGTTACCTGCCTTGATTGCCTCCTATCATGCGAAAAGCTACAAGGCAATGATGCTTTGGGCTTCATTGTGGGGTGGAATCTTTGCCGTTTCAGGTTTTTTCTTTTCTATCCTATGGGATTTGCCTGCAAGCTCAACCATTGCATTGATCGCCTCCGTGACCTTTCTCATCATCCTGATAAAGCATAAATCATGATAAAATTTTTTCTTCCGCTCTCCATTCTGCTCCTGCTCATGGGTTGCAATCACCCGATGCGGAACAAAACCGAAAAATCGGTTGTGGCAACAAACGGCTGGACTGCCGCCTTTGCCAGGGCTGCAGGTGCCAGGCATGTTGTGGTACTGGCACCTGCAAATATGGTTCATCCCAGTGAATATGAGCTCAAGGCTTCAGACATCCAATCTATTCAGGAGGCTGACCTGTTTGTGTATGCCGGATATGAATCCATGGTGGAGAAATTGCAGACAGGCATTAAATTGAAAGAGGGAGTGCTTTTGCGCATTGAAACCGATTATCGTTTGACCACGATGGAAAAGTCAATCAAAACCATTGCAGAAAAACTAGGCACCGAATCCTATGCAACTCAGTCCATCGATTCCATCCGTCAACTGATGGGCGTTTGTAAAGAAAAATTGAGTCAATCCGGTCAGAACAAGAAAGCGGTATTGGCCAATTTTTTTCAGCAATCCATTTTGCAGGAATTGGGTTACGAAATTGTGGGTCTGTTTGGCCCGGCACCATTGGAAGTGGCCGACATTGATCGTCTTGCCAGAACTCAAGCCCGACTGATTGCCGACAATGAGCACAATCTCATCAGTGAACCCATCGCTCGCATCAAGCCTGAGCTGGCCGTGGTAACACTTTTGAATTTTCCGGGTCTGCACGGAACGAGCAGCTTACAAGAGGTGATTCAATACAATTTTCTGCAGTTGCAGAAGGCGAAATAGTGGCCATCCTTGCTTTACCTGAATAAAAACATGCAAGGTAAAAAGGTAGTTTTGTTGAAATTCGTTTAAATTTGCAATCCAAAATAAAATTTGATCCAATATGGGACGCGCGTTTGAATACAGAAAGGCCAGAAAAATGAAGCGATGGGGAGCCATGGCCAAGACATTTACCCGGATTGGCAAGGAAATTGCCATGTGCATCAAATCGGGCGGACCGGATCCCGTTGCCAATTCCAGGTTGAGGGTACTGATGCAAAATGCCAAAGCTGCCAGCATGCCCAAAGAAAATGTGGAAAGGGCAATCAAGAAGGCAACTTCCAAGGATCAGGCCGATTACAAGGAGGTAGTATATGAAGGATACGGACCTTTTGGCATTGCCTTCCTTGTGGAAACAGCAACCGACAACCCGACGCGGACAGTTGCCAATGTTAGGAGCTATTTTACCAAATTGAACGGTTCTTTGGGCACCACCGGCTGCGTAGATTACATGTTTGAACGGAAATGCCAGTTTAAAATCTTAGGAAAGGAAGGACTGGATATCGAAGAGCTCGAACTTGAGATGATTGATTTTGGCGTTCAGGAGATTTTTGAGGAGGACGAGAACATCATCATTTATGGTGATTTTGAGGCTTTTGGTCCAATTCAAAAATACCTCGAAGAGAACAATTTCGAAATTGTCAGTGCCGAATTCGAAAGAATTCCTTCCGAAACAAAAGAATTGAATGAAGAGCAAATGGCAATGATTGAGAAATTGTTAGCCAAATTTGATGAGGATGAGGATGTTACAAATGTTTATCATAACATGAAGGAATAGGTCTTTTAACATTTTTTTGCAAAAAAATAGGTTAATATGATTGCAATATTCCTTAATTTGATTTAATATTGCACTGTAATTGATTCGATCAATAAAGACATTTAACGAACCCTTTCACACTTTGAAAGGTTATTTAGGTTAGGTTTAGGTTAGGTAAAGCGGGGAGGTTTTCATACTCCCTGCTTTTTTTTGTACATACCCCATTTTTTGCTTGTCTGCTGCTCTCAATTCCTTTACTTTTGGATAACTCAAACATGTTTCTATGGATTCATTTACGCCAACCACCTATGTGCTTTCGGCGCTCTGCTGTGGTGATCAAATACAAGACAGTAACTGGGAATTGCAATGCAGGTTCTCTCATGGCCCGGCTTTGCTTAGAACCCTTTATGAAAAAGAGCGATTGGAAATTCATGAAGAATGGCCCGGCATCTATCGTTTTTCAGACTGGTTACCCGTCTCTCGTATCCTGGAAGGTTCAGGTTCGCCCATCACCTTCAAGAGCATGGAGATGGCAAAGGCGTTGGGACTGGAGAATCTTTACATCACATTTAACGGATATTGGCCTGAAAAGGGGGCATGGATGAAAACCGGTACTTTCAAGGAGTGCGAGGCATTTTCTGTTTGTGCCAGAAAAAACATGGAGAGCGGAGTAATGGTGGTTGCCTCTGCCGGCAACACTGCCCGTGCCTTTGCCCGGGTTTGCTCTGAAAATAAAATTCCTTTGCTATTGGCTGTTCCGATCGACAACATTGAATCCATCTGGTGCGATCATCCCTTGG
>JAJTBP010000212.1 GCA_021286825.1 Marinilabiliales bacterium
GCGGATAACCGAGCTGCATGATTATGCCACCCTCTTTGTGGATGGGAAATACATTGGCAAGATAGATCGTAGCAAGGGAGAGAACAGCATCGACCTGCCTGCAGCCATTTCCTCCGATCCACTCCTCGAAATCCTCGTGGAAGGGATGGGACGCGTTAATTTTGCAGAATATCTGATAGACAGAAAAGGCATCACCGACAGGGTCACCCTCAACGGAATGACACTGATGAACTGGGAAATTGTCAACTTACCCATGGAGGAGGGTTTTCTTAAAAACCTTACTTTTGATGAAAAGCAAACCACACGGCCTGGGCTCTTTTTCAAGGGTAGCTTTGAACTGGACAAAACCGGCGACACCTACCTGGATGTGAGCAAATGGGAAAAGGGGATCGCCTGGATCAACGGGCACAACCTGGGAAGATACTGGAGCATCGGACCGCAAAAACGACTCTATTGCCCGGCTTCCTGGCTCAACAAGGGGAGCAATGAAGTCATTTTGTTTGACCAGCACTGTCTCTCCGCCCGAACCATCTGCGGAGTGACGGCTCTTGAACCCTGAATCGTGGCCTGAAAAATAAGGTAACCATCAAAATTGCAACAAACCCATGGAAGAACTGGCACCCGGAACCCGCGTTGAACATCCCCGATATGGTGAAGGCATCATCAGCCGTGACAAAATCACCTCCTACGAAATCTATTTTGAGCATGGCGGCAAGATCGAACTCTCCAAACGCAACCAGGATCTGGAAGTAAAGGAGGCGGTAGCTGAGAAACCCAAGAGCGGACTATCCCTGAAAGAGATCGAAAAGGTGATCCGTTATGTTTTGGAAGAGAGTAGCCAGCTTCAGGAAATTGTGCCGCTGGGCGACAAATGGAACGGAGGAACCCTGATCATGCAACCGGCCAATGCCTCCCTGAAGCCCAAAGAGATACCGATTGAGGTTTTCTTCCACAAGATCGTCATGTTACGGGACAGATTGCGTGTCCTGGAACAAAACATCAACAGCCACAACCTGCTGACGGATGAAGAAAAGGTCAATCTGCAGCAGTACATCACCCGTATCTACGGATCGCTGACCTCCTTCAACCTGCTCTTTGCCGAGACCGACCATTACTTTGTCGGGGCCAAGACAAAGGATTAAGGTTTCGCACGACACATTCCTGACCCTGGCAAGGGTCCGTTGGAAAAGGAGGGGAGAAAGTTCACGGTTGCTTTCCTGACGTCCCTGCCCCCATGGTTCAAACGGGTAGACCTACTGAAAGAGCAAACATCTGCGGACCCCTGAATCACGCCGAATAAGCGGAAATGATCAAAGCAAACATTTTGTAGCTTTAGAAAAAAATGCCATGAACAGTTCCACATCCCAAAACAGCCTCTTCATCCAACCCCACTCTGCAGCCATCCGTGTCTGGCATTGGCTCACCTTCCTCCTGATCCTTGCCCTGATCGTCACCGTGTGGATGAATGCCACCCTGCTCAATGCGCGCCAAAGTACGCCAGCCATTGTTTCAACCCTCCAGGAGAAAGGTGTCACCGCCACTCCCGCCCAGGCTTGGAGTGTGGCCCATTATTACGGCGAAAAAATGTGGGACGTTCACAAAATCCTGGGGTTCATGCTTGCCTTCCTGCTACTGGCCCGGGTCATCATCGAATTCAGGCAACCTGCTGAGGAAAAGATCGGTCCCCGCCTCAAGTCTGCCCTCTTCGGCTATCTGGAGACGAATCATGCAGGCAAGAAAAAGGATTTACGCCATTTCCTGATCGTAAAATACAGCTATACTTTATTTTATGGCCTCCTTTTTGTCATGGCGACAACAGGCATTCTGGTGGCTGCCGGAGGAGAATTGGGACTTGAGGGAGCCACTCGTCATGCCATCAAGGAGGTACACGGATTTGTGTCTTACCTGATCTACCTGTTCGTCTTCTTCCATTTGGCAGGGGTGATCCGCTCCGAACTGGGCAGGGACAAGGGAATCGTATCGGGCATGATTCACGGGAAAGGAAAATAAAAGGGGCCGGAGGTTCCGGTTCTCACAGATCACTCCTTCCCTTCCGCACGAAAGAGCCGAAAGGGAACCTTCAGTAACGATGCAAGGTCAGTCTGGCCGCGACTCCCTCATATCGTTCGGTGCCGGGTCGCCACGGTTGATCGGAGGCAAAATATCCTTCGAAAAAATCGACAAAATCATCGCCATTTTCCTGAAGCAGGGAGCCCACTTGACCGGCTACTTCAATCGATGCATCCTTCAATAGGGCCAGGGTAGCACCTGTGATCCCCGTCGTCAGGGAGATCAGGGAAAGCAGATGGCTCAGCCTGGATTTTCGGACCTCCTGTGCGATCTTTGTGATCATTTCTCCCAGCGTCCGCGTCTCTCCATCCGACTCCCAGATTTGGATGCGCAAGGCCAGTCCGCCAGTGACCGGTCCCTTTGGAAACAGGTTGATTCCTTCTCCCAGAAACTCCCGCTGATGTCCCACGCGAACCGGAATGAGAAACTCCCCTTTTTCACTGCCGATCCCCGGATAAAAACTTACCGGTCGACCGCTCAGATCCCAGGCCCATGCGATGAAATAGAGTTGGTTGACACTTCCGGAACGCTTAAAAAATCCATCAAAGTTTTCTTCCAGAAGGATGCTTTTCAGGGCAAGACCACGGGGATCTTCGGAGACAAAGGGATGAAAAGGTACGGCCGATTGATCCGGGGAAGCGGCACTCATGATTGCTCGTTCGGGCGGGAGTGTTGGGCGGGCGGCATGGTTTTCCGGCACAAAATCGGAAAGGGCCCCAAAGTGGATGCATGTCATCTGGATGGGTTTAGGTAGGGGGAAGATAACATGGATTTAACTGATTTTGAAGTCCTCAGCAATGAAAAGACAAAGAAACCGGAAATTGTCTATAAATTGTCCATGAGTGCCGGAACTTTCAATTCCCATCCGAAAGTGGCATTCAGTTTTTCAATCAGGAAAGCAGCCAAGGCCGGGGATTCCAACTCTTCATTTTGATGCACGAAGAAACAGATTTGTTGCAACCCCCTATCAACCCAACCCTTCAGCCGTTCCACCCACTGCTCAAGCCGCAACCGGTCAGTCAGGGGATCGTTGGCTCCCACAAAGCGGATGAACGCGACAGGGGTCGTTAGTCGCATGTGCAACATATCTCTCCTTCCGGCTGTATCCGTGATCACATGCGTCACATGGAATTCCCGTAAGAGTTCACCTAGCGCATCGGCATTCCCGGCTGTATGGTACCAATCCGGATGCCGCAACTCCACTGCAAGGGGAATGGCTGTAGGAAATCCTGAAACGAAATCCTGCAGTCGTTCAAAATTTTTAAATCCGAAGTTGCTGTGCATCTGCAGAAAGACCATTCCCAGTCGATCGCCAAAGCATTGGATGCTGTGACAGTATTCCGCTACCAGTTCCTCCACCTCTTTCAACCGCTTGAGGTGGCTGATGCGTTGGGTAATCTTTGGATAGAACCTGAAATCCGTTGGGGTCTTCCCGGCCCAGGTAACCACCTGCCCAGCCTCAGGCATCCGGTAAAAGGTGGTATTCATCTCAATGGAGTTGAACTGCGTAGCATAATAGCGCAACTCATCTTTGATCCCCCTTGGGTAGAAATTTAGCAACTCCCGTTTGTTCCATTTGGCGCAACCGACGTACACCTGTGGTGGAGCTCCCAGGCCCCTCCGCAACTGAGCAGCCGTATCCGCATGATCCTGCGGTAAGTCAAACTGAATCCATTCCGGATGCTCTGTCTTGCCAAACTTCATCTTGTTTTTATTTAGGCAGTGCCATGGACCGGCAAAATGGAAGCGTCCCGGTCAGAAGTGAATCGCACAAGCCCGCCATTGGGGGACCGTGCCTGGCTTTCTCCCGGCCCGGTTCCCAAAAAGGACGGAGGAGTTTATCTCCCGCCGGGAGGGCAATTTTCCAACAGGAACTTTTTGCAAATGGTGGAAAGGTGCTGACTTGTACCCTCTCCCTCGTAGATGCCGTGCGACCGCATGGGATAGGCCATCATCTGGAAGGGTTTGTTGAACCGGATCAGTTCATTGATCAGCTTCTCTGCATTGGCATAATGGACATTGTCGTCACCCGTGCCGTGGATGTAAAGAAGATTTCCCCTGAGTCCGGAGGCGTGGGTATAAGGCGATCCGGCAATAAAATCTGCACGTGATTCGGAGGGTATGCCCATGTAACGTTCCTGATAGGCGTTGTCGTAGGCCAATTGGTTGGCAACGGCCGCCACGGCGATCCCCGTTTTGAAAATCTCGGGATACTGAAACATCAGGTTGAGGGTAGAAGAACCGCCTCCGCTCCAACCATGGACAGCCACCCGGGTCGTGTCGCAATAGCTGCGTTTCAGGACCTCTTTGGCACCCAGTGCCATGTCGCGAATATTCAACCGACCGATCTTTCGGTAGATCGATTTTCTCCACTCGCGTCCCCTGGGAGCCATACTGCCGCGACAGTCGACCGAGACATACAGATAACCCATGTCAGGGATGTTTCCGCCAAACTGGCCCGACCTTCCCAACCGGGAATTGTCGAAAACGGTGCAGCCCCAAGGCTCGCCGTAAACATAGAAGAATACCGGATATTTCTTCGAAGGATCAAAATCTTTTGGCTTGGCCATCCAACCATCCAGGGTAATGCCGTCCTCGGTGGTGACCTGAAAGAACTCGATCTGTTTTCCCATGGGATCCTCCTTCAGATTCTTTGTGATGCTTTTGGCCGGGTCCGTTGGGTTATGATCCGGCAGACTTACCCATTCGGTAGCCGGATAATACAGGTGGCTCGTAAAGGAATGCCTTGCCCACTTTCCGTCCGGGGAGACCAGATAGTCATTTGAACCGGTAAATTCGGCCGGTGTGACCCGCTTCGGTGTCCCTGAACCATCCAGGCGGGTGCTGTAGAGATAGCGTTGGGTTGCATGCTCGGGAGATGCGGCAAAATAGATAAGTTGGTTGGCCTCATCGATCCGGTTGATCTTGATGACATCAAAATTACCCTTGGTCAGGAGTTTCTCAGAACCATCCATCCCCAAGCGATAGAGATGCCTCCATCCATCCTTTTCACTGGCCCAGACGAAGGCCTTGCCACCCTCAATCCAATTCCAGCCTGAATTGTCATTGCTGTTCCAGGTGGCTTCGATGTCCACCCAGGCCTCATCGCTGTCGCTCCAGAGCAACCGGCATGTACCCGTTGCCGTGTTGGCGATCCACAACTTTGATTCATTCTGTTTGCGGTTCAGTTGTTGAAGGATGAGTTCATTTTTACCCGACCACTCCATTTTGGTGAGGTAATGTTGACGGGGATCGCCCTCGATGTTCATCCATTTGGTTTTGGTCGTGGCAAGGTCCACCACGCCGATCCTTGCCGGAGAGGGATCTTCGCCGGCCTTGGGATACTCAACCGGTACCGTAAAGGCGTAGACCGAATCGGTTGTGTTCAGCATCAGGTAGTTCCTGACCTTTGATGCATCCACATTCCAGTAGGCAATTCGGGTGCCATCTCCACTCCATCTGAATCCATCGGTCGAAAAGAGTTCTTCCGAATAGACCCAGTCGAAGGTTCCATTGATGCTCCTGTCCTGTTTGTCAAAAGTGAGTTGCTTGATTTTGGCGTTTTTCCAATCCTCCGCATATAGGTTGTAAACCACTTTGCCATCGGTGCGATCCTGATAGACGTAGGCAACCCAGGATCCATCCGGTGAAAACTTCGGATACATCAGTCCATCTTGCCTAAGCCCCTTGCCCAGCTGTACCACCTTTCCGCTGACGGTATCATAGATCCATACCTCTCCGGTTGTCTTGTGGTACTTTGTGACGGTGTTCACTTTCAGCAACAACAATTTCCTATCGGCAGAAAAGAGAAAGGAACCGATGTTGACAGGTCCGGATTCGCGAGTCGGCATCACTTTGGTAAGGTCATACGCCACCTCTTTGGCGAGGGAGGGGAGACGGGTTTCCATGATCACATTTCGCTCAACCGTGTAGAAACTGTTGCCATCGGCCG
>JAJTBP010000213.1 GCA_021286825.1 Marinilabiliales bacterium
TCTTTTGGGCAGGGTTTGGGCGATTCCTTCCTTTGGGACAAAATTGTTGAAAGGATGAAGACGATAAAAACAAAACTACTGATTGCCGGCATGCTGCTCCTGGGTGCAGCGAATGCCACACTGGCACAGGGGCAGGTCTGGAAACTGGAAGATTGCATCCGTTATGCGCTGGGCAAGAACATCCAGGTGCAGAAGGCCGACCTCACCAACAACCAGAACCAACTCTATTCGGAGCAGGCGCAGGCCGGAAGGTTGCCTTCGCTGAATGCTTCTGTGAACCAAAATTTTAACTGGTCGAAGGGCTTTGATTCCACCACTGGGACCTCGGTTACCGGCAGGGGAACCAACAGCACGAACTACGCTGTCAACTCCAATCTGACCCTCTTCAACGGGGAGAAGATCACCAACAAGGTGAAGCTGGCCGATCTGGATCTGCAGAGTGGCCGTTTCAACTCGGCGGCGGTGAAGGAATCTGTCGGATTGAACATCCTGAATGCCTACCTGCAGGTGTTGTATGCCAAGGAGAGCGTCTCCAATGCGGAGAAGCAGATTGAATCAACCACCGAGCAACTGGCATTGGCCAAGGAGCGGATGGATCAAGGCGTCATTTCGATTGCCGACTATCTCCAGATCAAGTCGGAGCTCGCCAATGAAAAATCTACCCTGGCATCGGCCAAGAGTCAGTTGGCCATCACCAAGGTAACGCTGATGCAGTTGATGGAGCTTCCGGTCACATCGGATTTCGAAATTGGATCGCCCAACCTTGATTCGTTGCTGGTGAACACCCCGCAACCGGATGCCAAGGTCATCTATGCCCAGGCATTGGGATTCAAGCCGGAGATCAAATCGGCAGAGCTCAACAAAGAGGCCTCCAATCTGAATGTCAAGATTGCCCGGGCCGACTTCCTGCCTTCCCTGTCGATGGGATTAGGACTCACGACGGGCTACTCAAGCCTCATGTCGATGGATTATACCGGACAGTTGAAGGACAAGGTGAGTCCCTCCATCGGATTCTCCCTTTCCATCCCGATCTTTCAGAAGAAACAGGTACTGACCAATGTAGGCGTGGCTAAAATTGCCGTATCCAATGCCGAGCTGGACCTCCTCAACACCCGTAACACCTTGCGCAAGGAGATTGAGCAGGCCTGTGTGGACATGATGACGGTTCAGTCGGAATATTCGGCCAGCATGGAACAGCTGAAATCGAGCACCGAATCCTACAATGTGGTGGAAGAAAAGTACAAGGTGGGACTGGTGAATGCCGTCGATTTTCTGGTGCAGAAGACCAGTCTGATCACCTCCGAAAGCAAGCTGTTGCAATCCAAATACAAGCTTGTCTTCAGCAACAAGGTACTCGATTTTTACAAGGGCATTCCGTTGGTACTTTGAACGGATGGCCATTCACGCGGACAAAATACATACCAGAAAAAAATAGAATCAAATGAAAAAGAGTTATTTGTACACAGGGGGTGCCCTTCTGATCGTGATCATCGGATATTTTGCCTTCACGAAGCTGAAGAGTGCCGAACAGACCTACTCCTTCGAGACGGTGAAAATCGGGAAGGGGACCATCAGCAACACCGTCACCGCGACGGGAACCATTGAGGCCATCAAGACCGTTTCGGTCGGAACACAGGTGTCGGGTGTAATCGAGAAGATCTACGTCGATTTCAATTCGGTGGTCAAGAAGGGGCAACTGCTGGCGCAGCTGGACGAGACACCGCTGCAGGCACAGCTCGACCAGTCCAAGGCGACCGTCGACCAGGCCGAATCGCAGCTGAAATACCAGAAGGCCACCTTTGACCGGTACAAAGCATTGATTGCCAAGAAGCTGATTGCGCAATCAGACTATGACCTGGCCGAATACAACTACAACAATGCCATTGCTTCGCTGAAGAATGCAAAGTCGGTCTATGACAAGAACAAGATCAACCTGGCTTATGCCCGGATTTACTCTCCCATCGATGGGGTGATCCTGAACCGTGCGGTGGATGAAGGTCAGACCGTTGCCGCCAGCTTCAACACGCCGACCCTCTTCTCCATTGCCAACGACCTGACACAGATGCGGGTAGAGGCAAAAATCGACGAGGCCGACATCGGTCAGATCGCCATGAACCAGCGGGTAGAGTTTACCGTGGATGCCTTCCCCGACATGAAATTCGCAGGAGCGGTCTCCGAGATTCGCAAGCAGCCGACCGTTACTTCCAATGTGGTGACCTATACCGTCATCATCCAGGCTCCGAATCCGGAATCCAAGCTGTTGCCGGGGATGACAGCCAGCACGACCATCTATGTCAACGAGAAGAAGGAGATTGCGGTGGTACCCGGCAAGGCCCTGCGTTTTGTTCCCGAGCCGGAGGTCTATTCCGGTTATCTGAAATCGTTGCCCGGGGATCTGGCAGGCAAGATGGCCCCGACGATCCTTCCCAAGGAAAAAGCCGATCCCAAGACAGGCTATGTCTGGCTGAAGCATGGTCCGATCATCCGGGAACAGGAGGTTAAGATCGGGGACAACGATGGCATCAATTATGAATTAATCTCCGGATTGGAGCAGGGAGAAGAGGTGGTCCTTTCCATGGCGGTGGTCAAGCTCACCAGTGAAACGAAGAAGGCAGCCAGAAGTCCCTTTATGCCGCAACGTCCGGGTGGATCCAGAAGATAAGTCAAAACCATGGCAAACAACATCATAGAGGTAAGTAACCTCAAGAAATATTTCCAGGTGGGCGACCTTACGGTACAGGCTCTCAAGGGGGTTAACCTCGCGATCCGGTCGGGTGAGTTTGTCGCCATCATGGGAACCAGCGGATCGGGAAAATCCACCATGCTGAACATTCTCGGCTGTCTGGACATCCCCACCGCGGGAGATTACAAACTGGACGGGGTCAGTGTCTCCGGCCTCAACAGGAACCAGTTGGCTGAGTTGAGGAATGCGAAGCTGGGTTTCGTCTTTCAATCCTACAACCTCTTGTCCAGGACTTCCGCGCTGGAGAATGTAGAGCTTCCCCTCTACTACAACAGCAGCGTCAAGGCAAAGGAGCGTAAGGAGCGGGCGATGGCTGCCCTGGAGGCGGTCGGACTCACCGACCGGATCCATCACATGCCCAACCAACTTTCGGGAGGTCAGCAACAGCGGGTGGCCATTGCCAGGTCGCTGGTAAACGATCCGGTGGTCATCCTGGCCGATGAGGCAACAGGAAACCTGGATACCCGCACTTCCTACGAGATCATGGAACTCTTCCAGCGACTGAATGAAGACCATGGCAAGACCATTGTCTTCGTCACGCACGAACCGGACATTGCAAGGCTCACCTCCCGGAACATCATTTTCCGCGACGGCTGGGTGGTAAAGGAACAGATGACAGGAGAGAAGGTCTCGGCAGCCGAGATGTTGAAATCACTGCCTGTCGGGGATCACGAAGTTTAAATCGCACGCCATGAACTACGTAAATTTAATGAAGATAGCGAAGAACGCCCTGATGCGCAACAAGTTCAGGGCCTTCCTCACCATGCTCGGGATCATCATCGGAGTGGCATCCGTGATTGCCATGTTGGCCATTGGACAGGGTTCCAAGAAGAGCATTCAGGACCAGATGTCCAGCATGGGATCCAACCTGGTGTTCATCATGCCGGGTTCCCAGCAACGGGGTGGCGTGATGATGGGCAATTCCAGCAGTCAGTCGCTGAAGCTGGTCGACATGGAGGCCATCCGTTTGCAAAGCACCAACATCTCCGCCATCTCTCCTGAGGTGCGTACCAGCGGACAGGTGGTCTATGGCAATTCCAACTGGCCTACCTCGATCTATGGTGGCAACACCGACTACCTGAGCATCCGGAAGTTTGGTCTCGAGAGTGGCCGGCTCTTTACGGAAAGGGAGATCACAACCCTTGCCAAGGTCTGTTTGATTGGCAAGACCGTCGTCTCCAAGATCTTTCCCAAGGGGGTCGATCCGATCGGACAGACGATCCGTTTCAAGGACATACCGCTCAAGGTGATTGGTATCCTGAGTGAGAAGGGGGAGAACTCCTTCGGACAGGACCAGGACGACATGCTGATTGCACCCTATACCACGGTACAACGGAGGTTGTTGGCCATCGACTACATCCAGACCATCCTGACTTCTGCCATCAGCGAAGCCCGGACGGATGCGGCCATCAACGATTTGCAGACGATCATGCGGAAACAGCACAAGATCAGCAAACCGGAGGATGATGATTTTCGGGTGATGTCGCAGGCCGAACTGGTCAAGACCTTTACTTCGATCAGCGACATCCTGACCACCCTGCTGGGTGCCATTGCCGGCATCTCCTTGCTGGTCGGTGGGATCGGAATCATGAACATCATGTATGTTTCAGTCACGGAAAGAACCCGGGAAATCGGACTGCGTATGTCGATCGGTGGCAAGGGACGTGACATTCTGATGCAGTTTCTGATCGAATCCACCATGCTGAGTGTGGTGGGCGGACTGATCGGCATCGGGTTGGGATATCTGGTGAGTGCAGTTGTGGGCACGATGATGGGTTGGCCCGTGGTGATCATGACCCAATCGGTGGTGCTCTCCTTCCTGGTCTGTGCCGCCATCGGGATCTTCTTTGGCTGGTATCCTGCCAAGAAGGCTTCCAACCTCAATCCAATCGATGCCTTGAGATACGAATAATCTGTGGGGAAAGTCTGGTTGCCTCTGGTCGTTTTTTCTTTTTTGTTTCATGACCGGGGCAACCGACTTTTAAACTTTTTCAAGCGAATGGATTATTAGTTGCCATTCCTTATATTTGAGCAACAGAAGCGGGTCCCGAATCCCTTTGTGTGCTTCTTTTGAACAGCTTTTACAGTCTGACGGATGAAAATAGCTCCTTCCATGGTCAATTCTCAGCTTCAACGCGGAAACCGAATCAAAATCCTGCTCCATGCCATTGCCTGGAGTATCGTCATCATCATTCCGCTTTACATCAACATGGTGTTTGGCGGCAGTGCACACCGGCTTTATACCTTCTACCTGCATACCCTGGCCAGTGGGATCATCTTCTATGTCGGATACCTCTGGCTGGTTCCCAGGTTCTTTTTGAAGGAAAAATATCTTTGGTATGGGCTGATTCTATTGGGATTGATCCTGGGCACCCATTTGCTGGGCAATTTCATCGAGGATTATGTGCTTTACAATCCGGTGGAGGAGAAACAGTTCTTTGATGCGATGAAAAAGGTGACCGGAAAGGATGAGAATTTCCGTCCTTCGATGAAGATCTTTGGTCTTGTCAACCACATCTCTACCGCCTTGTTGCTTTCGGGATTTGCCATTGGCCTCGGGGTGATGGAAAAGCTGAAGCAGAACGAAAAGAAGCAGAAAGAGATGGAGAAGGAGAAGCTCCATTCGGAACTTGCCTTTCTGAAGAATCAGGTGAGCCCCCATTTCTTCTTCAACACCTTAAACAACATCTATTCGCTGATTGGAATCGATGGACCCACCGCCCAGGATTCGGTGCTGAAATTGTCGAAGATGATGCGGTACCTGTTGTATGAATCGGAGCAGGGGGAGACCCGTATGAGCCATGAGATCAGTTTCATGCTCAACTACGTCGATCTGATGAAGCTGCGGCTGAGTCAGCGGGTGGACCTGCAGGTTTCCTTCCCGGAGGAATTTGCCGATTTCTCCATTCCACCGTTGCTTTTCATTCCATTCGTGGAGAATGCCTTCAAGCATGGGGTGGGTCAGCGGGAAGCCTCCTTCATCCGGTTGGAGATGCAACTGGACGGCCAGGAGATTGTCTTTACGGCCTCCAACAGCATTTGCAACAGCCGTCCGGAGGTGGACCCGAACCATTCAGGGATCGGATTGGAGAATGTCCGGAAACGGTTAAACCTGCTCTTCCCTGGAAGGCATGATTTAAAGATTGAAGCCACGGATACGGTTTATACGGTGGTACTAAAGGTGATGAAGGATTCACCCTACGCTTAAGTCGACTTTA
>JAJTBP010000214.1 GCA_021286825.1 Marinilabiliales bacterium
GGGTGATCAGGATCTTTCCAAAAGAGCGGTCCATCTGATTGACATCCTGATGCAGCACATCGTCGATCATGACATGTATCTGGTCGATTTTGACGGGAAACCGACGCTGTGGGGGAAATGGAATCCGGAATATGTCAATGCCAGACCAAAGAACGTGGGTGACCGGAAGATCAACTCCTCCAACATCATCGCCATGTTGCAGACGGCCTATCACTTTACACACAAGGAGCTCTTCAAGCAAAAGGCGCTTGAATTGATGAACAAATATGGTTACTTCGAAAACCTGATGCAGAAAATGGCCAACGTCTCCCAAGCCGATCCGGGTGCCGATGAACTGAGCAGGAGTCTTTCGGAAGACTGGAACCACTCGGATGATGAGATGTACTTTCTGGGATATTGGGGATTGTACCGTTACGCGCTCAATGATACCCTCAAATCCCACTTCAAGGATGCGATCATTGACCATTGGCAGATCGAACGGCCTGAAAAAGAGGGGGCCTGGAACATCTTTACGGCCTTGACCGGTACCCGGGAATTTGATCTGAAGGAAGCCGCCTGGTGGTTGAAAGAATATCCGATCGACTTGATTGACTGGGTGATCGTCAACAGCAAAAGGCACGACATCGATAAAATGGAGCCCAATTTCAGACGCCAGACCATCCGGGAGGTTTTGCCTCCGGACGAAAGGCCGGCTTCACGCCACAACGGCAACATGTTCAACCTTGATCGGGCCCATGGCAACGGTACTTCGGAACATGCTGCAGGGGATATCTGGTTGTTACCCTACTGGATGGGCAGATACCTGGGTGTCATCAGTGCGCCGACAGGCAAATAGCGAACTACGGGAAGTGGACGTTCACATTTAAACCAATACAACATGAAAAAGATTGCTTTTATCGCAGGGTTGCTGTTGCTGGGCGCCTGTGTTACCCAACAACCCCGACAGGGGGCGGTTAACCGGCTCTCTGCCAAAGAAAAAAAGGCTGGATGGCAATTGTTGTTCGATGGTACCCGGCCCAATCTCTGGAGGGCAGCCAACAAGAGCGGCTTTCCTAAAAAGGGATGGACCATCCAGGAAGGTTGCCTTGTCTCAGGGGGCGGTGGCAACCTGGTGAGCCTGCAGGAGTATGGCGAATTCGACCTTGTCTGGGACTGGAAAATGGTCGACAAGGGAGGCAACAGCGGGGTTAAATATTTCGTGAAGGAAACAGGGACAGATGCCCTGGGTATCGAATACCAGATGCTGGATGATGTGGGCCACCCCTGGATGCAGGACGGACGGATGCATCCAAACGATTATCATACCGTAGGGGCAGTTTATGAACTTTACCCACCCTCTTCTTCCAAGATTACCAAGCCTGTTGGTGAATGGAACACCAGCAGGGTCCTTTCACAAGGCAAACATGTGGAACATTGGTTGAATGGAGTGAAAGTTGCCGAATTTGAGCGTGGCAGCGAAGATTTTAATGCCAGGATCGCCAAGAGCAAATTCAAAACCATCCCCAATTTTGGTCTGCATCCCAAAGGGCTCATCCTGCTTCAGGACCATGGCAGCGTTGTCTGGTTCCGAAACATCAAAATTCGTCCGTTGAACTGAAGGCTATTTACCTTCAATCCAACGAATAATCTTTTCTGAATCGGGCAGTTCGCGGGGCAATGCCACATCCGCGACCTGCCCTTTTTCGTTGATCAGGAATTTTTGAAAATTCCATTGGACCGGTGCATCCAATACCCCATTCTCTCCTTTGCTGGTGAGCCATTTGTACAAGGGATCCATGTCCTCCCCCTTGACTGAGATCTTTTGCATCATCGGAAAGGTGACTCCGTAGTTTTTTGTACAAAACTCACTGATCTCCTTGTTGGTGCCGGGTTCCTGACTTGCAAAGTTGTTGGCAGGAAAACCGACAATGACAAAATTGCGATCCTTGTACTGTTCGTATAGCTTCTCCAACTGGGCATATTGGGGGGTAAGACCGCATTTGGATGCTGTATTGACTACCAATACCTTCTTCCCTTTGAGTGAGGTCAGATCAAAGGGTGTCCCATCCAGGGCCACTGCCTTGAAGTCATAAAGAGTCTTTGTTTTTTGTGCGTAGACACCCGCAAAAGTGAGGGTCATCAGGATCAAACAAACAATCTTTTTCATGTGCTATGATGTTTGAGGTTATTATTCAAGGTTTTTTACGGAATGGCCGGCAATCAGTTACTTCTTTGGGGACCGAAAATTTGGCTCCTTACCGGAAGGGAGGTTGACATATAATGGTTTACTCTAATCAGTGAACAGGGAAACGATCGGTTGATAACTTCTTGTGCAGGTAAATTTTCGGCATGGGAATTTCTTTTATTTTTGGATTCGAATTATTTTGTTTTGCATGGAACATTACATCGTATCAGCCAGAAAGTACCGTCCGGACACATTCACAACCGTAGTGGGGCAACCCTCGATCACTTCGACCCTGAAGAATGCGATCCGCAGCAACCATCTGGCCCATGCCTATCTGTTCTGTGGTCCGCGCGGAGTGGGCAAGACCACCTCCGCCAGAATCTTTGCCAAAACAATCAATTGCCTCAATCTGACGGCAGATACGGAACCATGTAACCAATGTGAATCCTGTATCTCATTCGGCGAAAACCGATCTTACAACATCCATGAGTTGGATGCTGCCTCCAACAATTCGGTGGATGATATCCGCACCCTCGTGGACCAGGTCCGGATTCCCCCTCAAATTGGCAAATACAGCGTCTACATCATCGATGAGGTACACATGCTCTCTTCCCAGGCTTTCAATGCATTTTTGAAGACCCTGGAGGAGCCACCGGCCCATGCAATCTTCATCCTGGCAACCACCGAAAAGAACAAGATCATTCCGACCATCCTTTCCCGTTGCCAGATCTATGATTTCAACAGGATCAGCATCGCCGACATTGAGAAGCACTTGCTGGAGGTTGCAATCAAGGAGGGAGTGAAGATCGATGCCGAAGCACTGAATGTAATTGCTCAAAAAGCAGATGGAGCCATGCGTGATGCCCTCTCCATTTTCGATCAGGTTGTGAGCTTTTGCGGTGCAGAAGTCTCCTATCAGGCCACCATCGCCAACCTCAATGTGCTGGATTATGACTATTACTTTAAACTCACAGAAGGCTTTTTAAAAGGGGATGTGAGTGGCAACCTTTTGATGTTCAATGAAATTCTTTCCAAAGGGTTCAACGCTCATCATTTTATCATCGGATTGGCCAGGCATTTCCGGGACCTGCTGATTTCTCGGGATACGATAACCCTTGCCCTGCTTGAGGTGGGAGGCGAAATCCGAGAGCGGTACCGACGTCAGGCAACTGCCTGCAGCGAGGATTTTCTTTCGGCTGCCTTGATCCTGGCAACGGAATGCGACATCCAGTATAAAAACTCTTCAAACCAACGGTTTCTGGTAGAACTTGCACTCGTCAGGATGGCTCAGCTCACTGAGCAGCTAAAAAAAAAACAGTTGACGAAATCATAGAATCCCTTTCGCTTCTGCCGTTTTTTGGTACGGATCAAGCGGTTGTATCCCCTGCAACTCCCAAAGAAACAGTTGTTCCCACGGTGAGGGAGCAAATTGCCGAAAGAATCAAGGAGACGAGAAAGGTTGAACAGGAGAAGGTTAGTCAGTTGGGGAGAAAGGAAAACCTAGCCACACCCTCCATCTATGGCATGCTGGGAGGAAAGGAGACGGGAGCCACTGAGACCCAAACCACCAGGGTTAGCGAACCCATCAGAACCAGCGAAATCGATCCGATCAAATTGGTGGAGAAATGGAAGCAATTTGCCGATCAGGTAGATGCAGCCCAGTTAAAGTCCGCCTTATCGGTTCGGGAACCCCTCCTCACCGAACAGTACCTCATCCGGTATACCTTGGACAACGAAGTGCAGCGAAACCGACTCATCCTGGAGGTAAAACCCGGTCTGCTGGCTTTTTTACAGCGAGAGTTGCACAACGATAAAATTGATCTGGAATTTGAAATTGATGACAGTCAGGAAGTTGTTGTCCGTCGTCCCTATACGGACAAAGAACGTTACGATGTACTGGTTAACAAATATCCCTTGCTGGGAACGTTAAAAAGTAAATTTGGACTGGACTTTGATTGAAATCATTTCATTTTTTGCCTTTTCATTGCCTCCGGAGTTGCTGTAACCTCATTATTTTGTAATTTTATCGGCCTTAAAATGCCATACCAAAATTGTCAATACTATGCAAAAGATTAAAGTACTGAACCCCGTCGTAGAACTGGACGGCGATGAAATGACAAGGATCATTTGGAAGATGATCAGGGAGCAACTGATTCTTCCGTACCTCGATATCGATTTGAAATATTACGATTTGGGGATCGAATACCGTGATCAAACCGACGACCAGGTTACCATCGATGCGGCCAATGCCATCAAGCAATACAAGGTGGGGGTGAAGTGCGCCACCATCACACCGGATGAAGCCCGTGTGAAGGAGTTTGGTTTGAAAAAGATGTGGAAATCTCCCAACGGAACGATTCGTAACATCCTGGATGGTACCATCTTCCGCGAGCCCATTGTCGTTCAGAATGTTCCCAGACTGGTGCCCCAGTGGACGGCTCCCATCATGATCGGACGTCATGCATTTGGTGACCAGTACCGTGCGACGGATATTGTGGTGGATCGCCCGGGTAAGCTGATCCTCACCTTTAAGGCCGATGATGGAACGGAGCAGCAAATGCATGATGTATACCATTTCGATGGACCCGGTGTTGCCCTGGCCATGTACAACACAGAAGCCTCCATCCGTGGTTTTGCCCACAGCTGCTTCAAGATGGCCCTCACAAAGAAATGGCCACTCTATCTCTCAACCAAAAACACGATTTTGAAGAAATACGATGGATTCTTCAAGGATATCTTCGAGGAAATCTATCTGAAGGATTACAAGGCAGATTTTGATGCCGTCGGCATTACCTATGAGCACCGCCTGATCGATGACATGGTTGCCTCCGCCTTGAAATGGAATGGCAACTTTATCTGGGCCTGCAAGAATTATGATGGTGATGTGCAATCAGATACAGTGGCACAAGGCTTCGGTTCCCTCGGTTTGATGACCTCCGTTCTGCTCACGCCCGATGGCAGTACCATGGAAGCGGAAGCGGCCCATGGCACGGTTACCCGTCACTACAGGGAATATCAGAAGGGAAGGCCAACTTCAACCAATCCGATTGCTTCAATATTTGCCTGGACCAGAGGTCTCGACTTCCGCGGTAAACTGGATGGAAACCAACCACTTCGTGACTTTGCAGCCTTGTTGGAAAAAGTTTGCATCGATACCGTCGAATCGGGTAAAATGACAAAAGACCTGGCGCTCTCCATCTATGGTGACAAATTGACTGCTAACGATTATCTCACCACCGAAAATTTCATGGAAGCCTTGAAGGTCGAACTGGAAAAAAGGATGTCAGGCAAGTGAAAGTGCCCGATTATCTCAAGTACGAACCAATAAATTCAATAAGAATATGATCAAGAAAAGCATTGAATCAGCATTGAATCAGCAGATTAACGCTGAATTTCATTCTGCATACCTCTACCTTTCCATGTCCTCCTACTTTCAATCTGTCGGATTGGCAGGATGTGCCAACTGGATGAAGGTACAGTACCAGGAAGAGCTGGCACATGCGACACACTTCTTTGATTATGTACTGGAAAGGGGTGGGAGAGTACAGCTGGCTCCTGTAGCAGGTGTTCAGGTGGATTTTACCGGTGCAATCAACGTCTTTGAGGAAACACTCAAGCATGAGATCAAGGTTACCTCTCTGATCAACGGATTGATGGATCTGGCAACCACCGAGAGCGATCATGCCACACGCAGCTTCCTGCAATGGTTTGTCGATGAACAGGTTGAAGAAGAGGCCAATGTTGAGCAGATCCTCAACAATCTCAGGCTCATCAATGGTGA
>JAJTBP010000215.1 GCA_021286825.1 Marinilabiliales bacterium
TTATTTATGCTTTGAGGCAGGTTTCTTTTCGGGGCCTGCTATTTTTTTGCGTTTTTCATCCAGGGGATAGATGTCGTGCCTGTTGGCGGGACGCTCTTTCTCACGCCAATCAAACCCTTTCAACACCGACTCATCGGGTGTCAGCTCTTTCAGCGGAATGGTCTTTCCTTCCGGACTGGGAAAGAAGGAGATGCTGTCCATCTTTCCTTCCGTCAGAAATACGCTGATCTTGCTGCTTTCCAATTTGTTCATACCCGAATAGCGATCTTTGTTCTTCAGGTAGTAAAGGGTGACGGCATTCCCATTCACATCAATGCTTTTGAGCTGGTTGTTCCGGATGTACCCAATCATGCTTTTGCCCGAGATCTGATTGAACTTGACCGAGTCTTCCCGCGAGATGATGAAGCCGTTGTTTTCCAGTTTGGCGATATCTGGTCCGGGTTTGTGGGGCTTGTATTCGATTCTGTCACCCGTCAGCTGATGCGCATCCGACCACATGACCGGATCCTTGAAGAGCCGCATCACCGAATCCTTCATCTGATAGGAGAGGGAGTCGCACAATCCCTGCATGTCCTTGCGATAGAAACGGACCCTGTGAAAGGCCAGAAACAGCTTTTTCTCCTTGTCGTTGGCAGTATCGGGCACTGCACTGAGCGAATCGCGGTACAACGGATTTTCCTTGTGTGTCAAGATTGGTTTTACCCCAGCCAATTTTGTGGTATCCTGTTTCCCTGCAAGCGAATCTTTCCGCACTTCTGCCAGATGCACGGTTGGGTCGACGTGCAGCGTATCCGCAATGTTTTTGGCGGAGGGGAGGTTTTGTGTGGAATCAGCCTTCCCTGTTTTTTGGACGACAGCGTTGGCATCCGCCAGCGGTGGTTTTGCTGCGATTCTGGCGGTATCTCCCTTCGCGTGTGCCGATTTTTTCGGGGTGACCAGAGGGGCTTCTGCCTTTTTGACGGGTTCCGGTTTGGAGAGATCCGGAACCGACTTCAGGGTGTCGGCATGAAGATAGAGGGTATCCTTGGGCGAATATTGCATGAAAACGGCCGAGTCCGTCACAAAGGCAATCCGTGACTTCTCATTGTAGACGCCATATCTTCCCGAGATGAGGATGTGGTTGGTGGTGTCGCGCAACAGCACCTTGCTGCGCGCCTTTCCGGAGCCCTCATTTCGGGAGTAGTAAATGGTATCTCCCTGCAAGGTCTGTTCCTTTCCCATGATACGGGAGGATTTGTACAGCTCAGCAATGTTCTTGCGGGTATCATACCAACCTTTCTCGGAATAGAGTGTCCCTTTTTTGTTGGTGCCCTTGATGTGGGTGGGGCCGACAATAAAGACCCGTTCCGTCTTCGTGTTGTATTTCAGCGTGTCGGCCGTCAGGATGAAATCCTTGTTGGTGACTTTCACCGAATCCTTGAAGAAACAAAGGTCCTCATTGGAATAGTACCTTCCGATCTTGCTTACCAGAACGTTGGCCGTATCGACGATCTTTCCCCAGGTATGGTAATTGCCGATGTTGGTCTTCAGGTCGAAGATCAGCTCATCCGTGGTCAGGGTGATGCTTTTGTTGATCATCTTCACGTTGCCGTGGATGCTGGCGATCTTGGAGTTTCCCTGGTAATTGATCTTGTCACCGTAGAGGTTCAGCGAGTCACCCTGAATGATGTGCACATGACCAAAGGCATCGACCATGTTGCTATCCTTGTAGAAGTATGCGCTGTCGCAGTAGAGAAAAACATTGTTGTGCTTGAAGACCGCATTTCCCAGCGCCCTGTCTGCATTGGCGATGATCCGCCTGTCATAGGTGTAGATGTCGGAATTAATCATCTCGATTTTCCGCTTCTTGCCGTCAGACTGTGGCAGCGAGCCGGAAACGATGTGAATAGCTCCGATGATCAGCAGTACTGTCAGCAGACTTACTCCGGTTTTGTTCGATCTCATGTTCTTTCCTTTGTCAAAAAAACAGAACCTGTTGGCAGGACTGTGTATTTCAGACCGGTCAGCAGGTTGTTTTCCCCTTTCATGCAGCGGGGCTTATTTCTTCCAGGATTTCAGCTTGAAATTGCAGTTGCTGTAAATCTCATCGATGTGGATGTAGGTCTTGGCCTGCTGTTTGGCGATCCACTTGCGGTAGGTCTCATCCTTTTTCTTTTCCAGGAATACCTCACTCAGGTATTGATAATCCTCCTGAAGGTTGGCCGGATGGGCGTTGGAACGGGAAAGCACCTTGATCATCTTGTAAACCTGGCGCTGTTTGTCGTCCATGCTGAGGAAGGGTTCCGAAATTTCCCCAACCTTCAGTCCGGTGATGATCTTGCTCACATCGGGATCCAGTTCGTCCATCAGGAATTTGGATGATCCGGTCTTCTGGGAGGTGACCAATCCGCCGTTGTTACGGGTGTTCTTATCGGATGAATAAAGATAGGCAGCCTGTTCCCAGGTGATTTTCTTGTTTTTCACGAAAGTGGAGAGGCTGTCGATACGGTTCTTGGTTTTTTCCAATTCCTTGGGATCGATCTTTGGCCGGATCAGGATGTGACGGACGTTGACCTTTTCGCCCTTTTTGTCGATCATCTGGATGATGTGATAGCCAAATTCACTTCGCACCACCTTCGAAACGGCTCCCACCTTCAGGTTGAAGGCTTCCGTAGCAAAGGCCGGGTCGAGCATGGCTCTTCCCAGGTAGCCCATTTCACCGCCGTTGCGTGCCGATCCCGGATCTTCCGAATAGAGGACCGCAAGTGTGGAAAAATTCTCACCGTTTTCTACCCGTCTCTTGAATTCCCTCAGCCGACTCTTTACATCCATGTCCTCCTGTTCCGTGATCACCGGTAGCAAGGTAATCTGCTCATATTCCACCTGCGATCCGATTTGGGGAATTTTCTCTTTGGGCAGTTGCCTGAAGTAGTTGCGTACTTCGGACGGTGTGGCAGTGACGTTTTTGGTGATGGTATTCTGCATCTGTTCCGTCTTCAGCTGTTCCTTGATCATCTCACTCATCTCGGATTTCAACTGACTGATCGGTTTCTTGAAATATTTCTCCACATCTTTCTCGGAACCGATGTTTTCAATGAAATATTTCATGCGTCGGTCCATGTTCTGGTTGATCTGATTGTCAGTCACCACGATGTTGGTATCCAGTTCTGCCTCGGCGAGCAACAGCTTCTGTTCCAGCAATTTCTCCAGGATCTCACACTTCATGTCACCCTCGGTCGTCTGGCCTTGGGCCGCAAGATCGATGGCTTGCGCTTCAATGTCCGATTTCAGGATGGGATTGCTTCCCACGATGGCCACGATCTGGTCGATCACTTTGTCTTGTGCCTGCGCAACCGAAACAACGGCCATCATGACAACCGCCAACAAATAGAACTTCCTGAATTTTTTAATCATATCTTTCTGATCTTAATTGAATTACCTGATTGTAAAACGATTTTCCCTTTTGCCTTTTTCGTAGACGTTGTTCTCGATTTCCCTGAGAAAATCCATCTTCCGGCTGTTCAAAATTAAACTTTCTATCCGATCCTTGACAAAATCGAAGGGGGCTTTTTCTCCGGCCAGTATATAATCGTTGACCAACAAAAAATAATAGTTGTTTAAGTCACTGAATTGATGAATCTTAGATCCTCTTAGGATGGATTCGGGTGACTCTGATACGCCGGGAATTCTTGCCAGGATTCCGGAGAGATCGGTCCATTCCTTGTTGAACCGGTCAAACTTGGTGGCGTACTGGAAGCTGTAGGATTCCAATTCTCCCAATGAAATCGTACTGTTTTCGATCATCCACCTTCGGATCAGGTCAATTTTGGCCACGTTCTTGGGAATTTCCACATAGACAGCCTTCACAATGCTGCTGGGCAGGATGAATTTCTCCGGATGCTTGTCATAATACTCCCGAATGTCTTCGGGTGTGAGCGCCGTATCCAGTTTCTGGCTGAGCAGCTGTTGCTTGTAACGATGGATCAGCAATTCATTCCGATAATCGTCCAGCTCTTTGGTCAGATCCTTCTGACTACCGTCGAGGTTGTCCTCCGCCATCTGGATCATCAGCTCCTTTTTGACCCAGCGTACCAGGATGTCGTTGGCACGCTGAAGGCTATCTGCCCGGGTCAATCCGGCCGGAATCTGAGCCCGAAGTTCGCGCAGGGAAAAGATTTTATCCCCGACCTTGGCTGCGTACCGCGAGTCATCATTCTTGCCGAAATAGCTGCAACTGCCCAGTGTGGCCACCATCAGCACCAGGCATAACCTGATGCACATGAACCGGTATGGATGCTGCCTCCTTCTTTGCATGGATCTCAAGGACTGTATCTCTGGTTGGGGTGGGGTGTTTTCCTTTTTCCGGTTGCCCGGATCGCCGGCCCCAGGTTTGTTACTCTCTGCTGTAGTTGGGTGACTCCCGCGTAATGGCCACGTCGTGCGGATGGCTCTCCGTCACGCCTGCATTGGTGATCCGGCAGAACTTCGTTTCGTGGAGTCGTTCGATTGTGGAGGCGCCACAGTAACCCATGCCTGCCCTCAGTCCGCCAACCAGTTGGTAGAGGACTTCGTTGAGCGATCCCTTGAAAGCTACCCTGGCCACGATGCCTTCCGGCACCAGTTTTTTGATGTCATCTTCGACATCCTGGAAGTAACGGTCTTTGGATCCTTGCTGCATCGCTTCGATGGAACCCATGCCGCGATAGGATTTGTATTTCCTGCCCTGGAAGATGATGGTCTCACCGGGAGACTCCTCCACACCGGCAAAGAGGGATCCGGCCATGACACTCTGAGCTCCTGCCGCCAGGGCCTTGACGATGTCGCCCGAATAGCGGAGACCACCATCGGCGATGACCGGAACGCCACTGTTCTTGATGGCTTTGGCTACATTGTAAATGGCCGAGAGTTGCGGAATGCCCACACCGGCTACCACACGGGTCGTACAGATCGAACCCGGACCAATCCCCACCTTTACCGCATCGGCACCGGCAAAGACCAGCTCGGTAGCTGCTTCGGCTGTGGCGATGTTTCCTACGATGAAATCCTTTTCAGGGAATTTGTATTTGGCTTTCTTCAGCATGTCGAGAACACCCCTGGAGTGACCATGGGCGGTATCGATCACCACGGCATCGACATTGGCCTTCACCAGTTCCTCAATTCTTTCGAGGGTGTCGGAGGTCACGCCGACGGCTGCGGCTACCCTTAAACGGCCTTTCTCATCCTTGCAGGCATTGGGTTTGTCCTTGGCCTGGGTGATGTCCTTATACGTGATGAGGCCGATCAGCTTGTTGTGTTTGTCGACCACCGGGAGTTTTTCGATCTTGTAACTCTGCAGGATCATGGAGGCTTTCTCCATGTCGGTAGAGATATCGGTGGTGATCAGCTTATCGGCGGTCATCACCTCGGATATGGGTTTGTTCAGGTTCCTTTCAAAACGCAAGTCCCTGTTGGTAACAATCCCCACCAACCTTCTTTCGGCATCGACAACCGGAATGCCGCCAATCTTGAAGGTCTCCATCAACCGCAGGGCATCGCCCACCAGCTTGTCACGCGAGATGGTGATCGGGTCGATGATCATGCCGTTTTCTGCTCTTTTGACGATGTTGACCTGTTTGGCCTGCATCTCAATCGACATGTTTTTATGGATCACGCCGATGCCCCCTTCTCTTGCAATGGCGATGGCCAGTTTGGATTCGGTAACCGTATCCATGGCAGCCGATACAATGGGTGTATTCAGTTTGATGTTGCGCGAAAACATGGAAGAAATGTTGACTTCTCTGGGCAATACCTCTGAATAGGAGGGTATTAAGAGCACATCATCGAAGGTCAATCCTTCGAGTACCACTTTATCAGAAAGAAAGGACATGGGTGTTGCTTTTTGGTGAGACTTTTGACGCGCAAAATTAAGAAAATTGAGCGAAAAAATGAATAAGTTTGG
>JAJTBP010000216.1 GCA_021286825.1 Marinilabiliales bacterium
GGCCCCACCACCCAGGATGGGATCACTGAATTGCCAGTGCATGCCTTCATCTTCCGTAATTGCCATCAGTGAAAGGTTGAGTCCGTCCGAATAAAGGGGCAGTAGGATCCTATGGTCTGTGATCAAGGGCTTGTTGCGGGTCTGCCATCCGATTCTGCGCATCAAGGGATAACCTAGCTTCTTGCTGACACTCTTCCCCTCTTCATTGGTCTCTTTGCCATCGCTTTGCAAATTGTTGCCCCTGACAAGTCCGCTGTACAACTGCCTAGCCTTTTCCAACTCTTTTCTTGTGAAATAACGGCCATCCTCGCGGATGTCTCCCTTGTTTTCCAAATATCGTATATACGCATCAAATTTCTTCTCAACCTTAAGGGCAAAGGAATCCTTTTGTCCAATGCCGGCAGTCGGAGAGCCATCCGCCTTAACATGCAGGACATCTTGCCACTTCCATACAGGGGGGCCATTCTTCTGCATGTAATCCTCACTGATGCGGTATTTGAGCAAAGAGGTACTCCATTGATAGGCCATGACAGTATACCAGACTAGCCACAAATGTTTGTCCCCGTCTAGGAAAAGTACAGGGTTGATGTCTGGAAAGTCCGGTACATCGGCCATGAGGAAGGGTTCAGACCACTGGCCTTTTTTGTGATTGTAGCGGGATCCTTTGATGACGACATCGTCTGAAGTTCGCTCGCCGCTTCCTTGAAACCATGCACAAAGCAAATCGTGGTTGGGCAATTCCACCAGTGTCGATCCATGACAATGCTGTGACTGTAAAGGAAAAATGGCCTCCGATTGAAAGGTTCTTTTGGGACTTTTTGCATCAGCGGAGAAAAAAATCACGAAAATTGCAAAAAGGATCAGGGTTGAATGCTTGAGGTATTGCATGAGGTTGTCTATTTTTTCTTTTTTAGGTTGTCTAATTTAAGCCGAAGATTCTCCGTCTGTTTCAAATGGTTACTTGCCTGATTTACCTTTTCTCCTTCATCCGACTTCAGATAATAAAGCTGGGGTTCAGTGCTGTTACCCAGTTCGGTGTGGGTAAAGTGATCAAAGGTAGATCCATCTGATGGTTCAATGTATTTCACGAGATCTTCGATCCAGGCAAGAGTTTTGCCCGATTGTTCAATTACAAAGGGTCTGCCGTTCCGGCTCTTTCCCAACCATGTGTCAAGTTGGTCCAGGCTATCCCAGGATTTATCGTCCGACAACGGATGACCAGCCAGGCTGGATAGCGTAGCCAAAAAATCAATGTGGCTTACCACCGCGTCAGAGACACCGGGCGTGATGATACCTGGCCAACTGATGAAAAAAGGAATCCTGGTTCCTGCCTCGAAAATGCTGTATTTTCCACCCCGCAGTTTCCCCCCGGGGGTATGATTTCCCAATTTTTCTACCGCTTGATCTTGATATCCGTCATCGACAACCGGTCCGTTGTCACTGGTTACAATGATGACCGTTTTCTCTTCGAGATGCAAGTCGGCAATGGTTTGGGTTATGCAGGAAACAGTCCAGTCGAATTCCATCAAAGCATCACCTCGGGGTCCCATTGTGGTCGTACCCTTGAATCGGTGATGGGGAACTCTGGGTACATGTATGTCCTGGGTGCAGAAATAGAGAAAAAAGGGACGATTGTTGTTTTTTCGAATGAAGTTTACGGCTTTCTCTGCAAGGGTGTCGGCAATGTTTTCGTCCACCCATCTCGCTTTTGAACCACCCTTCATGTATCCAATCCTGCCAATGCCATTGACAATGGCCTGGTTGTGTCCGTGACTGGATTGCATGGTCAACATCTCCGGGTGATCTGCGGCTGTTGGTTCTCCGGCAATGGGTCGGTTATAATCGACCTGGATGGGGTCTTTGGGATCCAATCCAGAAATTTTTTGGTTTTCGAGATAAACACAGGGCACTCGATCACCGGTGGCGGCCATGATGTACGAATAATCAAATCCGATTTGCCGGGGTCCAGGGGTGACGGAATCATTCCATGCCTGACAATTGAATCCTCCTTCACCCAACCCAAGGTGCCACTTGCCAATTGCAGCCGTCGTATAACCGGCCTCCTGAAGTTGCGAGGCAATGGTCGTTTGTCCCGGATGGATGATCATCGGAGCATCTCCGCGTGCGATGCCTGTATCATTTCTTCGCCAGGGATAGCTACCCGTGAGCAGACCGTATCGAGAGGGGGTGCTGGTGGAGGCACAGGCATATGCATGGGTGAATTTCAGTCCTTTGGCAGCCAGCTGATCCGTGTGGCTCATCTTCAATGCGGTTGCACCGTAGCAGGAAAGGTCGCCATATCCAATGTCATCTGCCAGAATGACGATGATGTTGGGCCTGCTGCCTACTCGGGATTGGCTCATCGCTGGGAAAGATGCCAGACCTGTTAGCAGGATGAGGGTAGATTTGGTTGTCTGCATTGGGCACATCTCAAATTTTATCATCAAAGCGATCAACTATTCAAGTATACCGAAGTTTGACATTTTATTGGTGGATACCTTGTTGCACTGTACTGGGTAACTTTCGGGAATGGCTAATTTACAGGAGTCATTTTGGCTGCGTTATCTACCAGTTTGCCAACCATGAATTCACCCAGGGAGTCGCCATAAAAACTCATGCTGGATTCATACCCCTGCCCAAAGCGATATTGATGATTGGAGAGAATGTAACTGATCCACTCATTGGCTAGCCCGCCAATGGCTATGTTGTGGAATCCTTTTTCCTTTAATTGATTTTTGATGGAGAGTCCCAGTATTGCGGTCATCTCACCTGGTACAGCTGCAATCAGTAAATCACCTATTTGTAAAGCCTGCAATTCCGTATGTTCCGGACAGAGGGTGTTCATGACTACCACTACAGATTGTTCGGTCATTCCGTATTCATCCCCGCCAGTCTTCATGAAATTGGGATGTGCTTTGTGATTCGGGAGAACGAGTGACTCATATTGGTAGTTCAGGATTCCGTCTCTTTTCGGAACGATCTGATCATATAAGCTTTTGGCCTCTTTGCCAAGTCGCTCACCATAATCTTGAATCTTTTGATAATGATTTTTCGCTGGATCATTCCAAACCGGTGACTGGTCTCCTTCTGCTCCATTGAAGTAGAGTGCCTTGACCCCATTTCCGATCTTTTTTTCCAGGTAGTTTTGCAGATAACCTGGCCATTCGGCAGATAGCGCCATATCTTTTTCATCCAAAAAAGTAGGATGGGCGGTCCAGTTCACCAGAACCGCCATCGGTTTCCCGTTGAGATGATCGATCCGGGTAATCCACAGCATTTTGTCGCATTCTGCTTCACCTCGCCTGTTTCGATTGAGTCCTTCCAGGCTCTCTGTTTTTGTAGCCAAATGGACCGGTTGATAGGCCTGGTCGGTGCTCATGATCAGATGAGCTGTTTTTTCTACCAGGAACTGCAGTAACTCGGGTTGGAAAATTCCAATTTGAGGGATATTCAAATTGTTTTTGCTGTTGAGACACGACATTTCCAGACTTCCATGTGAATGGCTTGGAAGCAGCATGATATTATCTGCCTGCCACTCTTTGTTGTTCAAATGCTTCAGCAAGTCTTGTTTGAAATTGCTGGGCAAACCCAACAAATCCATCGTAATCAAGGCAAATTTTTTCTCGCCTTGTTTGAAAAGCACTGCTTTTGCAAAGATGCTATCATGTATGGAGGTGGCAGGTTTGTTCATTCGATCGCCATAGCCACCCAAAGCAAATTTCATTTCAAGTGGAGGTGTTATGGAAACCGATCCTGCTTGTGCAAGTAACTGCGGAATTTTCTTGTTTGCATAAATTCCGGCGTGAGACAGGAGGATCAATAATAGAACCACTAACTTCTTCATTTCTCTGACTGGATTTTGTAACGAATCAAAAGGGAACCGGGCTTTTGCGGAATGGATAGCTGTAAACCATCCTGAAGGGTTTCAGCACGCTGAAGCAGCGTGATGTTATAATCCTGAAAAGTGATGGAATACATTGATTTTGGATGAAGTCCTTGTAACTGAACTGTTATGGATTCCTCGCCACAATCTTTTCTCCTGAAAGCCACCACAATCCCGTCACCTTCGCCTGGTCGGTTCATCTGATAAGCCAACCATTTGTTGTCGGCCGTCATGTTTTTGTTGCTGGTTAAAGGATAATAATCAGCGTAATAGAAGGCTCTCAACTCTTTGTACTCTTTGATTTTCTCTCGCAGCAAAGGAATGGGTTCTCCATCTCTGCCCGTCACTTCCCAATTGAAGACAGCAGTCGTTCCTAGACCGGAGCGGAAAGTGTAGTTGTCAGTTTTGTAGATGGCAGTTCCATGGACCGGCAGGTAGAAGTGGAGTCCGTAAGTATGGCATTGGTAACCATTGGGTTCCCCATATTGATAATCAGTTCGCCAAAGTGGAGCACTTCGTGAAGTCGTTTCAAGGTCGATACGTCGGCCACCACTGGCGCAATTGTCAATCAATAATTTTGGAAACCGGACCAAAAGGCTATCCCAGAAAGCATAGAGCCCCTCAATGTGGCGGATTTCCCTGATTCCTTTTCTTCCAGGCTCTTCAGATTGTTCCCAATAGGGGAGGGGATCAAAATTGAAATCCTGTCGGTAGAAATCAATCTTTTCCTTTCTGATGATATCGGAAATTCTGTTGGTCAGCCAAAGTCTTGCAGAGGCATTCCCCAAATCGAAAAGATAATCTTCTTTACCAACTCTTTTGATGAGCCATTCGGGATGTTCCCTGTCAATTTCCGTATTGGGCCGCACCCTCTCCGGTTCAAACCAGACCATGAACCGGGATCCGACCGCATGAGCCGCTTCGGCCAGCGGTAATAACCCATTCGGGAAACGCTCCTTTGCAACCGACCAATTGCCAACGTTCTGCCACCATTCGCCTTTTGGAAGATCAATGCCACCACCGGTATACCAGCCCGCATCCAGCCAAAAAAGTTCCGGTAGAATGTCAAATCGTTTGTAACGCTCAATTAGGGCCAGGGCATATTGCTCAGTAAGGCAGTTGTATTCCCCGCATGGCGCGGGATCGCCATAGTCAAAACTGCCTGCGACCGGATATTTGGCCGGACAATCATCAATCTTTCGGGTATGATGGGACAGGATAAATTGACGAAATTGATTGTGGCCCACCATCCGGTCGGTTCCATTCCAAAAAAGCAAAGCCACAGATGGTGTACGAATTTCTTCGCCTGGATTCAGAAACAACTTCATCCGTTCCATACCGGATTTGACCACCACCGATTGATCCTGGTTTTTCCGTATGTCTGCATACCACTTGCCGGTCCAGCCGATGGCACAGACCACTCCACCGCCATCCGGTGATTCCAGATTAAAAAATGGAAATGCGGAATTGTCGGAGGATCGTCCTCCGGAAGGTGTCAGATATTGTGGTTTTTCGTACGTAACCGGATCATCAAAAGGTTGAAAATCCGATCTTTCAGCATTGCTACCTTTTGAATGATGCAGTATAAAGTCCCCTTTGGTCTGTGAGAAAAATGATTCATTCAAGACTGCTTCATTTTCAAGGGTCCTGGATTTTAATTTTGAACGGTTTTTGTCATTCAAGGCACAAAAGTAAGGCTTTTTATTTTTATCCGGAATAAATAAAACAACGCTTCACGGATTTTTCGCCTTTCAGGCGGCTTCGACAGCATGGCAAAAAGTCTTTTCATGGGGTTTTTCTGTAATTTTGCCGTCAAAACCGGATTTAACATGAAACGTTTTTTTATTCTTTTTGTTTTGATTGCTCTTGTGGGTTGCCAGTCGCCCGTTGTTTTTTCGCATCATGAGGAGTTTGACAGGGCATTATGGAATCGTTTTCATTTTATCGAATTGGATGTCCCCATCACCGATTCCCAGCAGCTTTACGATTTATCCATT
>JAJTBP010000217.1 GCA_021286825.1 Marinilabiliales bacterium
CGAAAAAGCAACACTTCCCGCAGACAAGTCCAAGGCTTTCCACAACATGGGCAATTCTTTCCTCGTCCAGAAAAAACTGGATGAGAGCATCGAAACCTATAAAAAAGCGCTGCGCATCAATCCCACCGATCCTGAGACCAAATACAACCTGGCCTACGCCATGAAGATGAAGAAGGAAGACCAAAAGAAGCAGCAGCAGAACAAGGATCAGAACAAAGACAAAGACAAGAACAAGGACAAAAACAAAGACCAGAACAAGGATCAAAATAAGGATCAGAACAAGGACCAGAACAAGCAGGATCAAAACAAGGATCAAAACAAGCAAAATCAGGATAAACAAAATCAAGACCAGCAACAACAGCAGCAGCAGCAAAACAAGATCTCCCGGCAGAATGCAGAGCAGATGTTGCAGGCACTGGAAAACGATGAGAAGCAGACCCAGGAAAAGGTGAAGAAGATGCAGGCCCTGAAAGCGGAGAAACGAAATGTGGAAAAAAACTGGTAATTACCCGAATTTGGCTACCTTGTAAAACCGTTTTCAGTGGGTAAATGATCGGAAAAGATCCGAATCCATCCGCTTGTTAAACAATGAGATAAGACAATAATACAATATCAATCCTTTAATTCTATCTGTCAGGATGCCATTCAGAAGGATAAAATTGATTTTCATAGCCCTCCTGCTATCCATCAGCGGATGGGCCTCCGATAAGGTTGTGTTTACCATGGAAGCCCCGCAAGTGGTCGAATTGGGCGAACAATTCCGGCTTGCATTTTCCGTCAATTCCCAGGGAAAGAACCTTAGACTTCCGGACCTGAGCGATTTTGATGTCCTGATGGGGCCCTCCACTTCGCAAAGCACCTCCTTTCAGATCATCAATGGGGTGAGTTCGCAGTCGGTCTCCTTCTCTTATCTTTTTGTCCTCCGGGCTAAAAAAGAGGGCCGTTTCACCGTCAATCCGGGTAGCATTACGGTGGATGGCAACGAGTACAAATCCAATACCGTCTCCATCGAGGTGGTGAAAGGATCGGCCAAACCCTCCACCGGTGGCGTGGATGAACCCACCACCACCCCGGGAACCGTTGCCAAGAAGGATCTTTTTGTGAAGCTCAACCTGGACAAGCGATCCCTGTACAAGGGAGAGCATCTTACGGCGACGATCAAGATCTATTCCAAAGTCAACCTGAATGGCTTCGAGGACATTTCGATTCCCAATTTTGAAGGCTTCTGGGCACAGGACATCCAGCTTCCACAACAGATTTCCCTGCAGCGTGAAAGTTACAACGGTGAGATTTACAACGTCGGAACGCTGAAGAAAACCTTGTTGTTCCCCCAGCAAACGGGGACCATCTCCATCGGATCGGTCAAGATTGATTGCATCGTACAGCAACGGGTCAAAAGGTCCCAGAGTCTGTTCGACGACTTCTTCGATTCCTATGCCAATGTAAAGGCGACCATCGCAAGCGATCCGGTCTCCATCAATGTTCTGCCCCTTCCTTCCGCTCCTGCCGGATTCTCAGGTGCCGTCGGCAAGTTTGACCTCCGCTCCTCCATCACCTCCAGGAATGTCCGGGAAAATGATGCCATCACCATCCGCTTGGATGTCCACGGAAACGGAAACATCAAACTCATCAATCCGCCAAAGATTGCCTTTCCTCCAGACTTTGAGGTCTACGATCCCAAAACCAACAGCAACTTCAATGCCTCGGAACAAGGACTGGTGGGTGACATCTCCTTTGAATATCTCTTTTTGCCCCGGTTTGCAGGCACCTACACCATTCCACCTGTCAACTTCGTCTATTTTGACACCGACACGAAAAGATATGTGACCAAGAGTACCGAATCCTATCAGATCAAGGTCGAAAAGGGAGACGGTTCCCATGCACAGACCATTCGTTCAGTGGCCAAGGAGGACCTCAAACAGATCGGCACTGACATCCGATACATCAAAGCAGGAAACCTGTCACTCCAGGCAAAAGGGTATACCTTCTTTGGCTCCTTTGGATTTTACCTGCTCTACCTGGGTGGTATCCTCGCCTTGCTGGCCATCTATTTGCTGAACCAGAAACGCATCCGCGAAAATGCCAACGTGGCACGCATGAAAAACAAGAAGGCCAGCAAAGTGGCGTTGAAGCGGCTGAGAGAGGCAAGTGGTTACCTGAAAAGCGGCGCTACAGAAAAGTACTATGAATCGGTCACACGGGCCTTCTGGGGATATCTGAGCGATAAGCTGACCATTCCCGCCTCCGAACTTTCCAGGGACAAAGCCTCTGAGGAGCTTTCGGGCCATGGCGTATCTGCCGAGATCGTCGATCGCTTTGTCAAGATTCTGGATACCTGCGAGTTTGCCCGTTTTGCGCCTGGCGGCGGATCGGCGGGCATGCAGGAGCTCTTCGATGAGGCCACCGATGTAATGTCTGTGATGGAAAAAGAGATCAAATGAGAAACGAAGCAATGACAAGTCCAATGACCGACAATCAGACCATCATGAACAAGGCAATGAAAACATTACCACTGATGCTCTTCTTTTTGGCGCTATCACTCCTCCTGCCGGCCCAACCGGCCGCATTGAAGGACTCACTCGCCCGGGGAAACCAGTTTTATACCCAGGGAAAGTACGGGGAAGCGATCAAGGCTTATGAATCGGTACTTGCCAAGGGTTACGAATCCCATGAGTTGTACTACAACCTGGGCAACGCCTTCTATAAAACCAACAACATCACCTTTGCGATCCTCAATTATGAGCGTGCACTCATCCTTTCTCCAAACAATGAGGATGTCAAATTCAATCTTGAGATGGCGAAGAGACAGGTGGTGGACAACATCGACCTGCTGCCGGAACCGGGTTTCCTGCGTTGGTGGCATGAACTGATCAGCTCCAAACCCGCCGATGGATGGGGTACCCAATCGATCGTCACCTTTTTCCTCTTCCTGATATTCTTCGCACTTTTCCTCTTTGCAGCCACCATCCGGTACAAACAAATCACCTTCTGGTTTGCGGCCGTTACCCTGGCCTATTCTCTGCTGACCTTCTCCTTTGCTTCCACCCAACGATCCAAATTGCTCCGTCACAACAGCGGGGTCATCACAGAAAGAAGTGTGCGGATGAAGGGATCCCCCAGCGAAACAGGCACTGAACTCTTCATCCTCCATGAAGGATTAAGCGTCCAGATCACAGACAAACTGGGTGACTGGATCGAAATCCGGCTGGCCGATGGCAACAAGGGTTGGATCAAGGAGAATTCACTGATACGGATCTGAGGAGGCCCGCCAACGGTTGGAGAAGGAAGGATCCCTCTTTTTCTTTCGAAGCACCCATTTTTTAGCGCTTTCCGCTGAGAAAAGAACAAATTCTGTATACCTTTAGGGTTCATCCACGAAAGGCCTCCAGGAGAGACCATCCTGAAACCAAACAAAGGAACAGATGCCACAATACATAGACTTGTCGAGGACCATCCAGTCCGGCATGCCCGTTTATCCGGGAGACCGACCTGTCGAACTGGAACAGATCGCCTCATTCCAGGAAGAGGGGCATTCCAATTTTCTGCTCACCACCGGAATGCATGCCGGAACCCACATCGATGGACCCATGCATCTCTCCGGCAGTCTCATCCGAATTTCCGACCTGCCCATCAGCCATTTTGCCTGCAACGGCTATCTCCTCAATGTGGTCGGACAGAAAACCATCCATCTCCAGGAACAACAGGTGCACCATCTGCCACCCGGATCTGCTCTGTTGCTCTATACCGGGTTCGACAGCTATTTTGATGAAAAAGCCTACTACGAAGCCTATCCCGCCCTGAGTGAGGAGAGTGCCCATCTGTTGGCAAACAAACAGATCCGGATGATCGGAATGGATAGCCCTTCACCCGACTATGCCCCATTCAATGTACATAAAATCCTGATGGAAAAGCAGATACTAATCATTGAAAACCTCACCAACCTCGCAGCACTGACTCCCTTCAAGGAGTTTGAATTGCTGGCATTTCCCCTGAAACTGCGGGCCGACAGTTCTCCGGTGCGGGTTGTGGCACGTATCAGCGACCGATCCACCCGATAATCAACCTTAAAACAGAAAGAACAGACTCATGAGAATTAAGCGATTGCTCCTGCTATCCCTGCTATGGGTATGGCTTATGCCCACAAAGGGACAACAATGGAAACCTGCCGGAGACCGGATCAGAACCATCTGGGCTGACCAGGTGAATCCTGCCTGCCCCCTGCCCGAATATCCACGGCCACTGATGGTGAGGGATTCCTGGCAGAACCTCAATGGCAGCTGGGATTATGCCCTCTTGCCCAAAGGTTCCGGCTTGCCGCTTGCCTACGACGGAAAAATACTGGTTCCGTTTGCCATAGAGTCATCGCTTTCGGGTGTCCAAAAAAAGGTGGGGATGGATCAGGAACTCTGGTACAAAAGGATGTTCCACCTTCCCGAAGCCTGGAAGGGAAAACGAATCCTGCTCAATTTCGGAGCGGTCGACTGGAAGTGCGACGTATGGATCAACGACATCAAGGTGGGGGGCCACAAAGGTGGATACACCGCCTTCTCGCTAGACATCACCCCCTTCCTTGGCAAGGGAGAACAACAACTGACGGTCCGTGTGTGGGATCCTTCCGACAAAGGATTCCAGCCTAGGGGCAAACAGGTGGAAGACCCAAGAGGGATCTGGTACACCTCCGTCACTGGTATCTGGCAAACGGTCTGGATGGAAGCCGTAGGGGAAAACTACCTGACCCAGGTGGTTACAGTCCCAGATATCGACGCCAAGAGCCTGACAATCAAAACTCTTACGGCCGAAAGTCATCCCGGTGATCTGGTAGAAATCAGCGTGTTGGAGCAGGGAAAGGTGGTGGCCTCCGGGAAATCAGCTGCCGGTGAAGAGACCCTGATGTCCATTCCCGGAATGAAGCTTTGGAACCCCGAATCCCCCTTCCTGTATGATCTCAACATCTCCCTGATGCGCAATGGCAAAGTGGTCGATAAGGTCAAAAGCTATGTCGGCATGAGAAAAATATCCCTGCATCGGGACAAGGAAGGTGTCGTTCGGTTGCAGCTCAACAACCAGGATTATTTTCAGTTCGGTCCGCTGGACCAGGGCTGGTGGCCCGATGGTCTTTACACCGCGCCTACCGATGAGGCCCTCGCCTTCGACATCAGGAAAACGAAGGACTTCGGGTTCAACATGATCAGAAAACATGTGAAGGTAGAACCCGCCAGGTGGTATTATCATTGCGACAAGGAGGGAATGCTGGTTTGGCAGGATATGCCCAGCGGCGGCGAGAGCCCGCAATGGCAACAAAGAGCCTATTTCAATGGCAAAGAGATGGAGCGGAGCGCCGAATCGGAAGAAAATTACAAGGCCGAACTAAAAGCCATCATCGACCAACATCTCTCCTACCCATGCATCGTTACCTGGGTTCCCTTCAACGAAGCATGGGGCCAGTTCAAAACCCCCGAAATTGCTGCCTGGATCAAACAATATGATCCTTCACGACTCGTCAATCCGGCCAGTGGTGGCAACTTCTATCCCGTCGGCGATATGCTCGACATCCACAATTACCCGGCACCGGACATGCCCTTGTACGATGGAAAGAGGGCTTGTGTCCTGGGCGAATATGGCGGATTGGGTCTGCCCGTAGAAGGACATCTCTGGGTCAAAGATAAAAACTGGGGATATGTTCAGTACAAAAGCAGCGAAGAGGTTACCAAAGCCTATTTGGATCTGACAGAAAGGTTGAAATCGCTGATTACGAAAGGCTTCTCGGCAGCCGTCTATACCCAGACCACCGATGTGGAGGTCGAAATCAACGGGTTGATGACCTATGACCGAAAAGTCATCAAACTGGATGAGAATCAGATCAGAAAGGCCAATCTGGA
>JAJTBP010000218.1 GCA_021286825.1 Marinilabiliales bacterium
AACATATGGAACCTCACGCAGCAGTGGCCCGGGTGGTCAAAATGTAAACAAGGTTAGCTCAAAAGTAGAATTACGCTTCAATTATCTGGACTCAGCCTTTTTCAGTGAGGAGGAGAAACAATGCATTGGAGTAAAATTGTCGAATCGGATCAATGCTGCGCACGAAATTGTACTGACCTGCCAGTCCGATCGATCGCAGTTGAAAAACAAGGAAAGGGTACTTCTTAAACTGTATGACCTTTTGGGAAAGGCCCTTGCACCTGTAAAGCCACGACATAAAACCAAACCCACCCGATCCTCGGTAGAAAAGCGACTCAACACGAAACACTTAAGAGCGGAAGTCAAAAGTGGCCGAAAAGGTGTGGATTTAGGCTGAAAATTGTTATTTTCATCGGATCAAACCAATATTCCTCTGTTCACGAAATCTTATTCCGGATAGCTTATTTCATCCGTAGTGATCGGTTTTGAGTGGTTATTTTCGGGGTTTTCGCAGATGAATTGAAAACACTGCAATGAATCATTCCATCCGATTGTTTCTGGTTTTGTTAGTTTTCCCTTTTGTTGCCTTTTCTCAACCCGCTATGAAGGCAGTATTCGTGAAAAAAGGTCCCGTCATTGATGGCCGTTTGACCGATGAGGCATGGTTGCAGGCTGCTTCTATCGATCAGTTGGTACAACGGGAACCCAATCCTGGTCAGCCTGTTTCCGAAAAGACAATCTTCAAAATCTGCCACGACGCCAATTATTTGTATGTCGGAGTCATCTGTTACGATGACCCCAAAAGAATCACTGCCAAAGAGATGGCCAGAGATGTCAGTTTGGCGAATGACGACCGGATTCAAGTCATCCTGGATACCTACCTCGACCACCGCAATGGATATTGGTTCCAAATAGGACCGCGTGGATCGATCGGTGATGCCACCATCAGTGAAAACGGAGCGGTATTCAACAAACAGTGGGATGGTCTTTGGGCTGGGAAAGCCAGAATCTTATCAGACAGATGGGAGGCGGAGATGGCCATTCCATTCAAAACCATCGGATTTGACAAAAATAATCCCAATTGGGGGATCAAATTCATCCGTCACATCAAGAAAAAAATGGAAATGGCCTATTGGCCTACTGCCAATGTCAACAGTTTCAAATTTCAGGTCTCCGATGCTGGATTACTGACGGGTATTGAGCACATTACCCAAGGCATCGGTCTGGATATTTCCCCCTATGTTGTGGGTGGTTTGGACACGCAAAAAGGAAAAAGCAATCAATACGTCGGAAAAGTTGGTGGCGATATCGTCTATCAGATTACTCCTGGTTTGAAGTCTTCTTTGACGCTTAACACCGATTTTGCTGAAACGGAAGTTGATGACCGGCAGATTAACCTTACCAGATTCGATCTCCTTTTCCCAGAGAAGCGTGATTTCTTTCTGGATGGAGCTGCGCTCTTTTCTTTCGGCATTCAGGGTGATGATTCCAATACCTATGGCAAAAACATCATTCCGTTTTTCTCACGAAGATTGGGCCTCGACAACAAAGGTCTGCCCATACCCATTCATGTAGCTGCCAAATTGACCGGTATGATCCACAAATGGAACATTGGTTTCCTTCATGTTCGTGATGGTCATGAGACAGGTGATCAGGACTTTAGTGTGGCCAGAATCTCCAGGAGTATTGGAAGGGAATCCGCCTTCGGTGTCATCGGAACTTATGGAAACGCTGTTTCTGCTGCTGAGAATTTTGTGGGAGGTACCGATCTAAAACTCGCCACCTCTAAATTTCATGGCAATAAAAACGTCTCCCTCGTTCTCTTTGGTTTAAAGTCTCATACAAAGGGTCTGGATGGGCAGGACATGTCTTGGGGCGGAAATTTCTCCTATCCGAATGATTTTCTATCATTCAACCTGGGGCACTATGAGATCGGCAAGAATTTTGTTGCAGGAATGGGTTTTGTTCCACGGACCGGCATTCGGGATAGTTACGGCAACCTGATGATCGGTCCACGACCAAAAATGAAAGGGATCCTCCAGGTACTTGCCGGTGGTGGATTTAATCACATCATGAATGTGGAGGACATTCTGGAATCTCGTCAGGTGAATGTCACGCCACTTAAAATCCGTTTCAAATCAGGAGAAGAGTTTTCTTACAATCTCTCCGACAATTATGAATATCTGGCCAAACCCTTCAACATCTATTCCAGTTACATCATACCGATTGGGGTATACGACTATCGCAGAAGCACACTCTCATTCCTGAGCGCCGGAAGCAGAAATCTCTCCGGAGATGTTACCTATGCCTGGGGTGATTTCTACAATGGCTACCGGAAGGACGTCAATGCCGGCATCAATTACAAAGTAGCTGTTCCTTTCTTTATCGGAGCCCGGTACAAACAGAATGAGATTGGTCTTCCCACCGGAAGTTTTACTGCACGCATCTATTCAGTCAATGCCAACGTCTTGTTCAGTCCGGATATTACCTGGTACAATTACCTTCAATATGACAACAATTCGAAGGTCATCGGCATTCAGTCAAGATTTCAATGGATTTTCAAACCGGGAAATGTCATCATCCTGGCCTGGACCACACGTCTTACCAAGCCGCTTGAACGGTATGAGATGGAAGACAGTGCGTTGAGATTCAAGATCAAATACAACATTCGCTTCTGACCAGTTTGGTCCCCAAAGGTCCGAATCCCATCGATCCGAATCAATAAACCACTGTTGTCCGACTGAATTTGCCGTTTGGAACAAAGCATTTTAATTTGACTGTTCCTTCCACTTTGACAGGTTTGCTATATAGAGAACTTTGTGCAGTCGGTTCTGTCCCGTCTGTTGTGTAACGGATCTCCAAACCCGGGAATTCGGTATTGGCATACAGCATCCCCATTTTTTTGATAGCCCCCGGCAAGGGGACTCTATAGTTGTAACCACCATTCAAAAGACTTAGTCGTTCCAATTCCTTGCTTCCCAGAAGGTTGGCAATCTTGTTCCACCCTTGCTCAATCTGCTCTTCCCTCAGTTTTTGGTCTTCGGTCTTTTCCCAGACCCTCTCTTTCGACCAGGCTGTTTCTGCAAAGGCAATGAGGCGAGGCAAATAGTAGTATTCAAGCATCTCAGGTCCTTTGATGGTTTCGCTCCAGATTTGAGCCTGTACTCCTTTGATGTTTTTCCTTGCTTCAGGTTTCAGCCGAACTTTGTTTGCATATTCCACCTTAGTGTCGATTTTTCTCCCCATGGCAGTTCGAACCGTTGTCTTAAAAAGATCGAATGGGGCAAAAGCATAGAAATCTTTGGTTTCCAGAAATCCAGCCCAGTAATTTCCAGGTTCCTCGGGATCCTTGTCGTAAGGAAAATCCAGGTAGCAATTGGAAATGTCACACAAGACCACTTCATAACCCGCATTGGCCATCTTGTAACCCAGGTCTTCGGCACCATCCATGTTGTTCCAGAGATAAGGCATCAACCCCTGTCCGACAAATGCTTCATTGGGTACTGATTTTCCCGATTCATCTGTCAGAAGAGCGGCTTCTTCCCATCCCCCGATGGTCTTCACCCCATTGTCTTTGAGAATCTGGCTGATTCTTTTGAAGCAATAGGCCTGCAAGCTTTTGTCGGTAGGTTTGATTTCCGGATGTTCCGCCAGCAACTTCTGTACCATGGGTGATCCTTTCCAGAATCCCGGTGCCGCTTCATCGCCACCTGTGTGAAAAATTTCCATCGGCAGACCTGCGCGCTTGTATAGTTCCCGGATTCCCTTGACAGCAGTGTCATAGAAGTGATAGACCGATTCCCTGCCGACACAGATGACATTGTCGTGGTATCCCTGTGCAGAAATGTAATGCGTGGTATCCTCCGGATCAATCAGTCGGAATTCATTGGCCTCCTTTTCTTTTCCCTCTTTCATGAAAGTTCGATAGCGGAGTTCCATAGCTTTGATGGCCGAACGGACATGGGCAGGATAATTGATGACGGGGATGACCGTGATGTGCCGCTCCGCAGCATATTTGAGCATCTCGACAAACTGATCGGATGTAAAGAATCCACTTCCATAATTGTTGGGACCTTCGCGGTATGGACCACTTCCATAGGAGGGGTGCAACAACGGATCCTCCATCTTGCCATGTTGACGGTAAGCACCCACAGATGTCAACTCAGGTAATCCTGGAATCTCAACCCTCCAGCCTTCATCTTCCATGAAATAAAAGAGAAACCGGTTCAACTTGTAAAAGGCCATCAAATCCAGCATGCGCATAATCGTCTCTCTGGATTGAAAATTTCGGGACATGTCGAACTGCAGTCCTCTATAACCAAATCTCGGAGCGTCTTCGACCACGGTTTCCCGTATGGCAAGTTGTGAATGTGCATCCTGGGTTCCCGGCAACGGAAGCATCGAGAGCAAACTCTGGATTCCATAAAAAACTCCGGCATTGTCCGAACCTTTGATTTGAATGCCGGTTGCTTCCTTGATGTTGAGTTGGTACGATTCGGCTTTATCCTGTTTCCCCTTCGACAGGGTGAGATGGATGACTTGTGCCCCCTCCTTTGGGTTTCCCATGTTTTTCAATTCCAGTCCATAGATTTCCTTGAGTTTCTTGGCAAGAAAGGTCGCCTCTGCTTGCAAAGTCGGCTCAAATGATAAGGACCATTTGTCTGAGAGCAAGAGTCGACCGTTACCGTTGGTGATTGAAAGGGGAGAGGGAATAAATCGGATCTGGTTCTCGGTAGGGATGGATTCTCTTTTTCCGAATGCCTCGAAACGACTTTCGGCTGTCGGGACAGTCGCTACATCATTCGGATCTCTCTTCAACTGCTCTGCCCGTACAAATGGCGCGATTTGCAGATTGGAAACGGGAATAATTTTTTGATTCTTGCCATCCTGACTGTAAAAAACAAAATAGGCTCCCATCGGTGCGTCGGTTTTCTTGATGTTAAAACCGGTTCCAACATATCTTACTTTGACGGAATCACCTGCCTGCAAAGAAAACCCGGTTTGTGGTACCATCTTGAACCAATCTCCATTGATGTGGATGACTTGGGCAATGTTGCCAGGTATGTCCAGGATGGGTGTGGGAGGCATTTGTGAAAAGTACAACTCCCAACCTTTGTCGCCCATTGAGACATGACCGTGATTGTAAAGGGTAAATTCAGAAAGCACCTGATTTTTACCTTCGTACAAGTTGGTAACAACTTCCCATTTCAATGAAAGGTCTTCGGTTGTGGGGCAGCTAACATCAGACTTGGACAAACATCCTTGCATCAGGAACAATGAGCAGATCCAAAGGTATCTAAACATGATTTGATTGTTAATGAGTTGTTTTGTAGAGAGTTGAATAATGTATTGACCGTACAATAAAATTTTCTTGGGATACGATCAGGATAAAAACGGAATGTTATTTTTATAGTCAATTCAAAGCTAATGACTTTTTCTAAATTATTGATCTACAAAAACTATTAACGATGACGGAATCAAAAAGACTGATCTCCTTGGACGTTCTGCGTGGCTTTACCGTCGCAGCAATGATCCTGGTGAATTTTCCCGGGAGTGAACAATTCTCCTATGCCCCCCTCAACCATACCAAATGGAATGGTCTTTCTCCCACCGATCTGATTGCCCCTATTTTTCTATTTGTTGTAGGTGTTTCGATTGCTTTTGCCTATTCCAGAAGATTGGCCTCGGGTGTTCCGAAAAGCGATCTTTACAAAAAAATCATTTGGCGGTCGCTCAAGATTTATTTGGTTGGCCTATTTCTCAACCTATTGCCCGACTTTGATTTTGCAAACCTTAGGTACACCGGGACCTTGCCCCGAATTGCCCTGGTTTTCCTCTTCTGTGCCATACTTTT
>JAJTBP010000219.1 GCA_021286825.1 Marinilabiliales bacterium
TACGTAAATATTCACGTATGACATTTCGTAAAATGCCATTTCCTTTGCCATGCAGGATGTGCAATTGTGTGGCTTCAACCATGATGGCTTCATCAATGAATTCCCGAATTTGTTGCAATCCTTCCTCCGCACGCATCCCGCGAACATCTATCCGGGGTTTGAAATTCAGTTTTCTGTCAGCGAGTGCCTGATTGATTGTAGCAATGGTGCGGTTTTCTGAATTTTGTCTCGCCTCCTTGCGCGAAATCACCTCCACCTTATCTTTCTTGACGACCGACCTTAGTTGTCCCATGGCAATCACCAGGTTGTTGCCATTGATTTCCAGTACCACACCCGTGGCCTCCTGGTCTTTCAGCCGGATGTGGCTGCCTACTTCCGGCTCATGGGGCCGTTCAGCAGTTTTTATGGCTTCCGGCTTTGTTTCAGATGTGGGTTTATGCACCTTTTTCTGTTGCTGACGTTGCCGGATCTTTTCCATTTTTCTTTCAATCGAAGCCTCCTCCTCCTTGTCTTGGGATGAGATATCCTGTTTGAAATCCTCCAGTTTCTTCCTGATTTCCCTGGTTTTGTCCTTTTCGGCTGCGGCTTCGCGAATTTCCCGGATGGTTTGTTCTACGATTCTGTTGGAACCAGCCAATATCTCTGCCGCCTCCTTTTTTGCCTTATCCAGGATCTCCTTTTTGAGTTTTTTTACTTCAGCAAGGTTCTCTTCATAAGTGGAGGTAAGCTCATCCAACTTTTTCTCCGATTGCCTGATGTTCTGCCTTTTGTTTTCCCAATATCGTTTGTCACGAACGATGTCGCGCAGGTGTTTGTCGAAGTCGATGTGATCCTTTCCGATCTTGTCGGTCGCATCCTGAAGAATCTCTTCCGGCAATCCAATTTTTCTTGCAATCTCAAAGGCAAAGGAACTGCCCGGTTTGCCTGCCTGCATCTGGAACAGCGGTTCCATTCTGGCCGAATCGTACAACATGGCTCCATTGACAATGCCCGGAGTCGATGAAGCAAAATGTTTCAGATTGGTATAGTGGGTCGTAACCACACCGTAGCTCTTCAACTGGCTGATCCGATTCAGGATGGATTCGGCGATGGCTCCACCCAGCATGGGTTCCGTACCCGAGCCGAACTCGTCAATCAGGACCAGTGATTTTGGCGTGCAATGTTTGACCAGATATTTCATGCTGGCCAGATGCGAACTATAGGTACTTAGGTCGTTTTCGAGCGATTGGTTGTCGCCAATGTCGATGAACAATTCATGAAAGATGCCCGTCTCGCTGTCGATGTGTACCGGAATGGGGATACCGCATTGCAGCATGTATTGCAACAACCCTACCGTTTTCAGACAAACGGATTTGCCTCCCGCGTTGGGTCCGGAAATAAGCAGAATCCGATCGTTTGGAGTCAACCGAATGGTTAGGGGAACAATCTTTCGCTTCTCTCGGGCAAGGTTGCGCTCCAACAACGGATGCCTGGCTTCCAGCCAATTCAGGTCCGGTTCTTTTTTCAGCAGGGGTTTCACCGACCTGCTATCATTCGACCAGGTAGCCTTGGCCCGAATAAAATCGAGTAGTCCCATTCGTTCATAGGAGCCTTGAAGGGGTTCGGCATATGGTCTGAGTTCATCGGTAAACCGGGTCAATATTTTGACGATCTCCCTTTTTTCGGATGATTCCAGTTCCCGGATCCGGTTATTGGTTTCAATGATTTCCTCGGGTTCAATGTAAGAGGTCCTGCCGGTGGCTGATTCGTCGTGAACGATGCCCCGGATTTTTCTCTTGTTCGATGAAAGCACCGGAATGACCGCTCTTCCATCGCGTATGGAAACCGATACCTCTTTCTCAACCAAACCCTCTACCTGCGCCGATTTCAAAATTCGCGCCATGATCTTGGAGACATTGGATTGATGGCTCAGAATTTCCCTTCTGATTTTGGCCAATTCCGGAGAAGCATTGTCTTTGATGGTTCCGTGTTTGGTCAGGATGTTGTCGATTCGCTCGAGAAGGAAAGGAAAGACATTGATTTCACGAACGATCTGATAGAGTTCCGGGAACATCTCCTGCTCCTTTTCATGAAAAAATTGCACAATGGCTCGTTGTGTCTCAAGCGATCTTTTCAAATCAAACAGTTCGTATACCTCCAGGAACGTACCGATGATGAGCGCTTTTTTTAAGGCGGATCGCATGTCCAGGTAATATCCTGTCGGAAAGTTCAGTTGATCACGTAGAATTTTCTGAAACTCGGTCGTTTCGTCCAATGCTCTCTCGATCTTCTCGGGATTGACAGAGAATTGACAAGCAGCGACGAATTCCCTGCCCAAATCACTCAGACAATGACTGCTAAGGATCTCCCTGATTTTATCAAATCCCGTTTTTTGTTCAAAATTCTCTGGATATATCACCATCGGTCTCGTATGAATGGTGCAAAAATAAAACAAAACCTTCAGGAGGCAATCTCTGTTCCCGGCACAGTTCAAATTTGCATGGGTTCAGAAAAATTTTATTTGCGTAACTTTGTTCAAAATTCAGCTGCGATGATAAGGTTGTTATGCAAATGGATCTTGAAATGGCTCGGATGGGAGTCTGTGGGTGGCCTCATTCCTGAACCCAAGGCAATTATTTTGGGAGTACCACATACCTCCAACTGGGATTTCATCATCTCCTATTTATATTATACGGCCATGGGAGGAAAGGCCTACACCATGGTGAAAAAAGAGTTCTTCTTTTGGCCTTTGGGCTATTTTGTAAGAGGGATGGGGGGCATTCCGGTCGATCGATCCAAAGCAGCGAGTCTTGTCAAGCAAATTGTAGCGGAATTTGAAAAGAGAGATTCCCTTCTACTGGCGATTGCACCCGAAGGAACCCGCAAACCTGTGGGCAAATGGAAGGCCGGTTTTCACACCATCGCCCGAACCGCCAATATTCCTGTCTACGTTGCCTTTTTTGATTGGGGGCGCAAAAGGGTTGGATATTATCAAAAAATTGAACTAACGGATGATGCAAATGCCGACTTGAAACGCATCCGGCAATATTATAAGGATTTGGGCGTGATGGGCAGAAATCCGGAAGGAATGAATTTTGGAGAGGATCTGCAATAATCTTGCAATGGACGAACTGAAAATCGCACTCCTGCAAAAGGAGTTGCTTTGGGAGGATCCAGCCGGGAACCGAAGCAATTTTGAACGCATGATGTCGTCTCTGAACGATCGTGTTGATCTGATTTTGCTTCCAGAGATGTTTACGACTGGTTTCACGATGAATGCTGAACCATTGGCTGAAACGATGAATGGGGAGAGCATCAGCTGGATGAAGCACATCGCCTCTGCCTTCCAGGCGGCCGTTGCCGGCTCCCTGATCGTAAAAGAGGGCAGAAGCTATTTCAACCGACTGTTGTTCATCCAGCCAGGCGGAGAAGTCCAGCACTATGACAAGCGGCATCTCTTCCCCCTGGGTGGAGAGGATCAGGTTTTTTGCGCTGGTGAAGATCAGGTGGTGGTCTCTTTTCGTGGTTGGAGGATCCGGCTTTGTATCTGTTACGATTTGAGGTTTCCGGTTTGGAGCCGCAACCGCCAGGACACCGATTTGCTGATTTATGCTGCAAACTGGCCTGCCAGTCGACAGTTGGTCTGGGACACGTTGTTGCGGGCCCGTGCCATAGAGAATCAGGTTTATGTTGCCGGCGTTAACCGGACAGGGAAAGATGGAATGGACACCAATCACGCGGGAGCCAGTCAGGTCATCGGACCGACGGGTGAACCGATCGTATATGCAGGTAAGGAAGGGGAGGAGCTGTTGTGTGCCACCTTGTCGCTCACATCGCTAAAAAAGGTGCGGGAGAAATTTCCCTTCGGCAATGCTGCCGATGCGTTTGAACTGTTCAGATAAATCAGAGTCGGAATTGATTCCAACGCACTACCTCGTCAAACGACTTACGCTTCTTCGTTGCCGGTACTTCAACAGCGGGATAGCCGACAGGTATCATGGCAATGGGTTCAAGATGTGCAGGAAGGTCAAACAGTTCTGCACATTTTTCAGCATTGAAATGGCAAATCCAGCATGTGCCTAGTCCTGCTTCTGCGGCAGCCAGCATCAGGTGATCGATGGCAATGGCCACATCCATATCCGTGTAATCCTTGCCATCCGTTGGCCTGTGCCAGCCTTCCTCATGATTTCCGATGGCCACGATACAGGCAGGTGCTGTTTTAAACCAATCGCGATGATAGCAACTGTGGAGTTGTTCCAGCAGGGAGGCTTCCGTCACTACGACAAATGTCCAGGGTTGAAAATTGACAGCAGAAGGAGCCAGGATGGCTGCTTCCAGAATTGCATTCAGTTTTTCCTTCTCTACAGATTTTGGCTGAAAATTTCTTACGGAAAATCTGTTGAAGGCAAGATCTTTGAAATTCATCGGATTCGCTAAAATTTGCCTTACAAAGCTAAGAAAGATTCTCAATATAGGTGGATCCATTATCCGAATATGAGAAGAAAATATGCCAACCGATCCGGCGATAGCCGTTGTTCTTGCTTTATACACAAATTAATCGCAGGAAATGGCTACCTTTGCCGACCGAAAATTCAGCTGATAAATACGCATCCTATCCATTCAGAAAAATGATAACAATCTCGAACCTGTCGATTCAATTTGGTAAAAAACCACTTTTCCAGGACGTCCATCTTAAATTTTTTCCTGGGAACTGTTACGGTGTAATCGGGGCCAACGGAGCAGGAAAGTCCACCCTGCTCAAGATCATTGCCGGTGATCTGGCCTCCTCAAAAGGTGAGGTGACCCTGGGATCGGGGGAGCGACTTTCGGTACTCCGGCAGGACCACTTCGGCTATGAAGAGCTGGTTGTGCTCGACGTTGTGATGATGGGGTTTGAAGAACTCTGGAACATCATGCATGAGAAGAACCAACTGTATGCCAAGATTGACTTTACAGAGGCGGATGGTCTGAGAGCTGCCGAGTTGGAAGAACGATTTGCCGAACTGGACGGTTGGAATGCCGAAAGTGATGCGGCATCCCTCTTGAGCGGTCTTGGAATCAAAGAGGAGATGCATCACAAATTGATGAAGGAATTGAGCGGTAAAGAGAAGGTAAGGGTGTTGCTGGCCCGTGCGCTCTTTGGGAAACCGGACAATCTTCTGTTGGATGAGCCAACCAACGATTTGGACCTGGATACGGTTAGCTGGCTGGAAAACTACCTTTCCAATTATGAAAATACAGTGTTGGTGGTCTCACACGACCGTCACTTCCTGGATGCCGTCTGTACGCATACCGTGGATATTGACTTCGGAAAGATCCAGCTGTTTGCCGGCAATTATAGTTTCTGGTACCATTCCAGCCAATTGGCCCTTCGTCAGCAGCAGGCACAAAATAAAAAGGCAGAGGAAAAAAGGAAAGAATTGCTTGAGTTTATATCACGGTTCAGTGCCAACGTGGCAAAATCCAAACAAACCACCAGCCGAAAGAAGATGCTTGAGAAGCTTAATGTTGACGAGATTCAGCCTTCAACCCGGAAATACCCTGGGATCATCTTCTTGCCAGAACGTGAGACAGGAAACAAGATACTGGAAGTCAGGGGACTTTCCAAAAGCATCAATGGCGAAGTGCTTTTCAACAATGTCGATTTCAACGTGGAGAAGGACGACAAGATCGTCTTTTTATCAAGGGATCCGAGGGCAATGACTGCTTTCTTTGAAATCATCAATGGTCATGTGCAACCCGACAGTGGAACCTATCATTGGGGCCAGACCATTACCCATTCATACCTTCCGCTCGACCATACCGACTTCTTCAAGACAGATCTGAGTCTGGTGGATTGGCTGAT
>JAJTBP010000220.1 GCA_021286825.1 Marinilabiliales bacterium
GCAATCAGCTGTTTGAATACTTCTTCGGTCCGCGAAATTACGGCAACCAGGAACCCCAATACAGCATGGCTGCCGGATCCGGCGTGATCATCAGTGAAGATGGCTACATCGTGACCAACAACCATGTAATCGATGGTGCCGAAAACATTGATGTCATCCTGAATGACAACCGCAAGTTTACAGCGAAGGTCATCGGAAAGGATGCCAACACAGACCTGGCCCTGGTTAAAATCGATGCCAAGAACCTGACGGTCTTGCCCTGGGGCAATTCCGAAGCACTTAAGTTGGGCGAATGGGTTCTTGCTGTTGGCAATCCCTTTAACCTTACCTCCACCGTGACGGCTGGCATCGTCAGTGCCAAATCACGTTCGATCGGCATCTCAAACAACCGGATGGCCATAGAATCCTTTATCCAAACGGACGCTGCCGTCAACCCGGGCAACAGTGGCGGCGCTTTGGTCAACGCCAAAGGGGAACTGGTCGGAATCAATACCGCCATTGCTTCCCGGACCGGGTCCTATTCCGGCTACTCATTTGCCATCCCGGTATCCATTGTACACAAAGTGGTTGAAGATCTCAGAAAATTCAAGGAGGTGCAACGTGCTTACCTGGGAGTCGAAATCCAAACCGTAACGGATGACCTTGCCAAGGAACACCATCTCGACAAGGTGGAAGGCATCTACATTGCCAAGGTAACCAAGGGAGGCGGTGCCAGTGACGCTGGTGTGAAGGCCGGAGATGTCATCGTAGCCATCAATGCCACCAAAGTCAATTCCAACGCTGAATTACAGGAACAGATCGGCAAACACAGACCGGGTGATCAGGTAGCGCTGACCATTCGTCGTGACAAATCCGAAAAAGTCATTTCGGTTACCCTGCGTAACACACAGGGGAATACTGCCATCGTGAAGGAGAGTTTTGAGGCACTGGGTGCAGAATTTGGAGACATTTCCCAGAAGGACAAAGACCGGCTGAACATCGATCAGGGTGTACAAGTGCTGAAAATCACAAGTGGAAAAATGAAAAATGCAGGAGTCCGCGCGGGATTTATCATCACCGATGTCAACAAGACTGCTGTCGAAAGTGTTGAGGACATCAAGAACATCATTTCACAAACAGGCAACAACAAACCCGTTTTGATCGAAGGCGTCTATCCGGATGGAAAATGGGCCTATTATGTGTTCAATTTCGACGAATAATGCTTATCTTGTAAAAGGAAAAATTCCTTTGGTTAAATCTAAGATAATAACTATCTTTGCAGACTTTTAAACGCAGAGCATGAGACAACTAAAGATTACCAAGTCCATTACGAACCGCGAAAGCGCTTCGCTCGACAAATATCTTCAGGAGATTGGAAAAGAAGAGCTTATTTCTGTTGAAGAAGAGGTCGAACTTGCGCAGCGTATCAAAAAAGGGGATCAGGCTGCTCTTGAAAAATTAACAAGAGCGAACCTCCGCTTTGTGGTTTCTGTGGCCAAACAGTATCAGAACCAGGGCTTGAGTCTTCCTGACCTCATCAATGAAGGTAATCTTGGTCTGATCAAAGCCGCCGAGAAATTTGATGAAACACGTGGATTCAAATTCATCTCTTATGCGGTTTGGTGGATTCGTCAGTCCATTCTGCAAGCCTTGGCTGAACAATCCAGAATTGTTCGTCTCCCGTTGAACCAGGTTGGTTCGCTTAACAAAATCAACAAGGCCTACTCCAAATTTGAACAGGAACATGAGCGTCGTCCCTCTCCCGAGGAGTTGGCCGACCAGTTGGAACTTCCTGCCGAGAAAGTAGCAGATACGTTAAGGGTATCCGGCCGCCATGTATCGGTGGATGCTCCCTTTGTTGACGGGGAAGACAACAGTCTGCTCGATGTGCTGATCAACAATGACTCACCCAACGCCGACCGGGTGCTGATCGACGAATCCCTTTCCAGGGAGATTGAGCGGTCGCTTGCCACCCTGACAGAACGTGAAGCCGATATCATCCGCATGTTCTTTGGCATCGCTACCACGGAGATGACGTTGGAAGAGATTGGTGAACATTTCGGGCTGACGCGCGAAAGGGTCCGGCAGATCAAGGAAAAGGCGATCAGGCGCCTGCGTCACACGTCACGTAGCAAATTGCTGAAATCTTATCTGGGATAAACCCGGACAAACGATAGCAAGAGGCTATCTCATCCCGCATGAGATGGCCTCTTTTCTTTGGGGTTCTATCCGCTTACGCTGGATAATTGACAGCAATTCGATAACTTCCGGCAAAATTGCAGCATGGAATCACAAGAAATCCTTTCGATCCGTCTAAAGTCACATCTGCTCACCGGCTCCAATCCAACAGGTGCTGCCGCAACCGTTCGCCACATGGCTGCCATGCAGGCGCAGGATTTCAGGATGGCCAAATGGGCCATTGGCATCCGATCCCCCCAAACATCTGAGCAAGAGATCCAACAGGCCATCGATTCCGGTGACATCATCCGCATTCACCTGTTGAGGCCCACCTGGCATTTTGCTGCTCCGGAAGATGTTCGATGGATGCTGGACCTCTCGGGTGCCCGGATCAGAAGCGCCATGGCCTCCAATGACAAAAAACTTGGATTGGCACCGGAAGATTTCCGGCGGAGCAATCAGATGCTCGAAAAGTTGCTGCGCGACGGACAGTCATTGACCCGTGATGAGCTGATCCCCCATTGGGAAGCAGCCGGAATTGGGACGATGGTCAACCGTCCGGCTCACCTCTTGATGCATGCCGAGACTGAGCAGATCATCTGCAGCGGGCCCTTCCGAAAAACAGCCGTCACCTACGCGTTGCTGGATGAACGCATCCCGGCATCACCCATCCTATCCAGGGAAGAGGCCTTGGGGACACTGGCCCTGAGGTATTTTACCGGCCATGGACCGGCCACCCTTCCCGATTTCTGCTGGTGGTCCGGATTGTCACTGAACGATTGCAGGAAAGCCATTTCACTCGTCGAAAACAGACTGCTTTCGGAACACTCCCCATGGGGAACCCTTTGGTTTGCAGAATCATCCGTCCTCATTGCCGATGATTCGTTCAAGAACCACCTGCTGCCTGCCTACGATGAATTCATCATCGGATACCGGCAGCGCGAGACGGTGATTGGGTTGTCGCAACAAAAAAAAGCCATCTCCTCCAATGGCGTCTTCAGACCGGTCCTGTTGCGGAATGGCCAGGCGGTCGGACTCTGGCGAACTGCTGTCGTGAAAGGAAAAACCACGGTCGAGCGATCCCCCTTTGAAAATGTCCAGTCCCGTGAGGAGTCCCTTTTCGAAGAAGCGACGGAGCGTTACCTCCGTTTTGCCGGAAAAAATCCGGGAAAGAAACCGGAATGAAACAAACAGTGTAACATTTTTATACCTTTACCCTAGCGCCAACCTACACTCCTGAACGGATCTGTCTTGCAAGTCGTGCATCCGGTAATTTTTCGGGGGATCGCCACCGGTTGGAATTTCCAGCGTCGGACCTGTTTTGAATAAATAAAATGGTGACCTGACATGAGAAAGTATATTTTTCGCCCCTGGCTGGCAGAATCCATCGTACTCTTTTTGGTACTGGCACAAGAAGTGGCCAGATTATTTGCCCTGCACTCCAACCTCCCGCTCTCTTTTGGATCCGGTTTTCATCGTTTTTACAACCTGGGTCTGGGCAATTTTGTCCATGGTTATGTGATGGCTTTCGTTTTGGATCTGGCCATCAATCTGATTTTCAAAAAAGATTCGGAGGAACAGGAGGAGCAAATCATTAGCCTGGCAGGATTCGGACTCAGCCGTTTCATTTGTGCAATTGTTTCCGTGGCTTTGTCAGCATTGGCTGTGGTCATGTTTGAGGCGGAACCCATTTCCGTTGCTCCTGAGATGGATCGCATACCCGCGGGTCTCGCAGGATCCTTGCTCTATTTGATCATACGCCTGATGGCCCTTCATTTTCAGGAACGAAATCCGGACAGACCTTCCTGAATCAGAACAAGGGAAACAATTGATTCAACATCGCCTTTCCCGACTCTGTTCGAAAGTTCTTCTGCATAAAATGAGTGGCCATTTCAGTGGTCACCCCCTCCTCCACTGCGTTGACCAGAAAATCGGCTTCCACCAGCAATTGAAAATCGATGCCATCGATGGCAGAAAAAGTGTGGTGCTTGCTGATGATGAAGCAAACGCGCTCTGCCACTTGCTGATCAACGCCCTTGTTGCGCAAGATTTCCTTGGCAACCGGCGGACCCTCCGTTTCCTGCAAGGCCCCATCACACCAACCATATTTGGATTCGGCTACATGTATCCCAATGTCGTGCAGTATGGCCGTCAGTTCAAGGACGAACTGCGGTCCGGCATCCAGACCCTCCAGAATGCCCAACGCCCTGGCATAACCCCAGACCTTCAAGGAATGTTCGATTCTTTTTTGGTCTTGCCGGTTGCAACGGAACATCTCCGATAGCACTTCAGACACAATCTTTTCGCTCATTGTTTCTCTTTTAACTGTTTCTGCAGGACATACATTTCATCCCTGAGCCTTGCCGCCTCAATAAAATCAAGCTCTCTGGCAGCCTTTTCCATCTCTTTTTTGGTCTTCAGGATCGCCTTTTCAAGTGCATCGGGTGTCAGGTAAGCCAATACCGGATCGGCAGCATAGTTGATCTCTTCGGGTGGAAGATAGGCTTTTCCCGGTCCACTCTTCGGAGTTCGGTATTCCAGGCCAATGATCTCACGGGTGGCTTTGACAATTGCAGTCGGGGTAATCCCGTTTGCCACATTGTAGGCATGTTGGCGTGCTCTCCGGTAGTTGGAGGCATCGATGGTCCTTTGCATGGAGTCTGTGATCTTGTCGGCATACATGATGACGCGACCGTTGAGATTCCGGGCAGCCCGGCCGGCAGTTTGGGTCAGGGACCTTTCGGAACGGAGGAAACCCTCCTTGTCGGCATCCAGAATGGCCACCAATGAGACTTCGGGAAGATCGAGCCCTTCCCTGAGTAGGTTGATGCCGACGAGTACATCGAAATTCCCTTTGCGTAACTCCTCCATGATCTCAACCCGTTCCATGGTATCCACGTCCGAATGAATGTACCGGCAGCGGATGTTGATGCGATCAAAATATTTTGAGAGTTCCTCAGCCATCCGTTTGGTCAGGGTGGTGACCAACACCCGTTCGTTTTTTTCCACGCGCAAATGAATCTCATGAATCAGGTCATCCACCTGATTTCTGGCAGGCCTGATCTCAATTTCCGGATCAAGCAGTCCGGTGGGCCTGATGATCTGTTCCACGATGACCCCCTCGCTCTTTTCCAATTCATACTCGGCAGGAGTGGCGCTGACAAAGATCTGCAGGGGAGCAACGGCTTCAAATTCATCAAATTTAAGCGGCCGGTTGTCAATGGCAGCCGGGAGGCGAAAACCATAGTCGACCAATGTCGTCTTTCGCGACCGGTCACCTCCGTACATCGCCCGGATCTGTGGTACCGTGACATGACTCTCATCGATGATCAGGAGAAAATCCTCCTGAAAGAAATCGATGAGGCAGAAAGGCCTTGAACCCGGGGTGCGACCGTCAAAATAGCGGGAATAATTTTCTATCCCCGGACAATATCCCAATTCGCGGATCATTTCAAGATCGTAGTTGACCCGGTCCTCGATCCGCTTTGCTTCGGCAAATTTCCCTGAACTCTTGAAAAAATCCACCTGGCGGACCAGATCGTCCTGAATCTGCCGGATGGCGCTCTTGATCCGCTCTTTGGTGGTCACAAAGATGTTGGCAGGGTAGATCGAATAATTTTCGTGGGCGGAGATCAAGACTCCGTTTTCCGGAT
>JAJTBP010000221.1 GCA_021286825.1 Marinilabiliales bacterium
CTATGTCTAAGATTGGAGTATTTATCTGTCACTGCGGTGAAAATATCAGTGCCACTGTAGATGTAGAACGGGTGGCCAAAGAGTTGGGTATGGTGGAAGGGGTGGCTCACGCCATCGATTACAAATACATGTGTTCCGATCCGGGTCAGACCTTTATCAAAGAGGCTGTAAAAAAATATGATCTGGATGGAGTGGTCGTAGGAGCTTGTTCTCCCCGCATGCACGAGCCAACTTTCCGAAGGGCCTGTGCAGAAGCTGGTCTCAATCCCTATCTCTGCGAGATGGCCAACCTGAGGGAACACTGCTCTTGGGTACATGAAAAGTCTGAAGAGACCACCGAGAAGGCGATCGACCTTGTGAAGATGCTGGTTGAAAAGGTAAAAAAGAACAAGCCTCTGGAATCCATCAAGGTACCGGTTACCAAGAAGGCTCTGGTCATTGGCGGCGGAATCGCCGGAATTCAGGCCAGTCTTGACATCGCCAATACGGGCCACAAAGTCATTCTTGTGGAAAAGGATCCTTCGATTGGCGGACACATGTCCCAGCTATCCGAGACATTTCCCACCCTGGATTGTTCCCAGTGCATCCTGACTCCACGGATGGTGGAGGTCGCACAACACCCGAATATTCAACTTTATACCTATGCCGAGCTGGAGAGTCTGGAGGGTTTCATCGGTAATTTTACCGCCAAAATCCGACTCAAGGCAAAGAGTGTCAACTATTCGACTTGCACCGGATGCGGAGCCTGTATCCAGAAGTGCCCGGTAAAGAAGGTTCCCAGCGAATTCAATGCCGGACTGGGTACACGAACGGCCATTTATGTGCCGTTTCCTCAGGCAGTACCCAACAAGCCGGTCATCGATAAGGCCAATTGCAATTATTACAAGAGAGGTGCCTGCAAGATCTGTGAAAAGACTTGTCAGGTGGGATCCATTGAATGGGACAAGGAGGATCAGATCATTTCGGAACAAGTGGGGGCAGTGGTTCTGGCCACCGGTTTTGATGTGAAAGGGAGTGACTTCTTCCCGGAATATGGATATGGAAAATACAAGGATGTCATCACGGGTCTGCAGTTCGAACGACTGGCGTCAGCCTCCGGACCTACTTTTGGAGAAATCCGAAGGCCTTCTGATGGTGCCATTCCCAAGAAAATTGTCTTCATTGCCTGTGCCGGGTCGCGCGATCCTGCCAAGGGAATTCCCTATTGTTCCAAGATCTGCTGTATGTACACGGCCAAACATGCCATGCTTTATCAACACAAAGTGCATGATGGTGAATCGACTGTATTTTATATGGACATCCGGGCCGGTGGTAAGAATTATGAGGAATTTGTCCGCAGGGCCATTGAGGAAGATACGGTCAATTATGTACGTGGACGTGTCGCAAGGGTCTATGAAAAGGAGGGCAAGCTCATCGTAAAGGGAGTCGATACGCTTCTTGGAGCCCAACAGGTAGAGATTGAAGCCGATATGGTGGTTCTTGCTACGGCAGGTGTTGCCAACAAAGGTTCAGAGCAGTTGGCTCAGAAGCTTCATGTTTCCTATGATCCCTATCACTTCTTTGCTGAAGCGCATCCCAAATTAAAACCGGTGGAGACCAATACGGCGGGTATCTATCTGGCTGGAGCCTGTCAGGCACCCAAGGATATCCCTGAAACTGTTGGCATGGCATCCGGCGCAGCCGTTAAAGTAGCTGCCCTGTTCTCCAACAATGAGCTCATCCGTGAACCCATCGTAGCCGTTGTGAACCGGTTGGCTCCTCCGCTTTACAGCACCTGTGTCGGTTGTTTTATGTGCGAGACGGCTTGCCCGTATAATGCGATCGAGCATGAGGAGATCAAGGGTCGTGATGGTAGCCTGATCAAAACCATTGCCCGGGTCAACTCCGGACTTTGTCAGGGATGTGGTACCTGCGTCGCATTCTGCAGATCAAAATCCATTGACATACAAGGATATACACATGAGCAGGTGTTTGCGGAGGTCATGTCATTGTTAAACGACTAACTCAAGGATGATGAGTGATTCAAATACATTTGAACCCAAAATAGTGGCTTTTGTCTGCAATTGGTGTACCTATGCAGGTGCTGACCTGACAGGTACCAGTCGCCTCAAGTATGCCACGAATGTTAAGATTGTTCGATTTCCCTGTACAGGTAGGATCGATTTTCTTTTCCTTCTCAAATCATTTGCTCAGGGAGCCGATGCGGTCATCGTTTCCGGATGCCATCCGAACGATTGCCATTACACGAGCGGAAATTTTCATGCGCGACGTCGATGGATAGCCTTCCGTGCGATTTTGGACCTTATGGGAATTGATGTCAGAAGGATACAATTTTCATGGGTTTCGGCCGCAGAAGGGGCCAAATGGGCGGATCTGGTCAACAATACCGTTTCGGATATCCGTGCTTTGGGACCCTATACCGAATACCAGAAAGTTGCTGAATATTTAGAAAAGGAGGGATTCGATGGAGAAGCTTAGAGAAAGGGCCGCTGCACTTTTGGCAGACGGTACAGTATCGCTTGTGATTGGTTTCGAGGAGGGTACGAAACGACCGAGGCCTTTTTTCTGTCGGACTTCGGATCAAGCCTCCAAATTGATCTTCGACAGCCGTTGTTTTCACAACCTGGCTGTTTACGTGACCAAGAAGGAACTGGTGGGCAAAGAACCCTTTGCAGTGACGGCTCCCATTGCCACCTTACGAAGCATCCTTCAGCTTTATGTGGAGAACCAGTTGAAAGAGGAGCAGATGCTCATTCTTACGGCTGATCCGGCAGGGGAGTTGTTTGAACTACGCAGTTTTGACGAGATATCGGCCTATGTAGCCAATTTCGAACTGAAACGTGGGGAGCGCGAAGAGGAAATACTGCACAAGATCGAAGGGATGACACGTGAGGAGCGCTGGCAGTTCTGGCTGAACGAGATGTCGCAATGTTTCAAGTGTTATGCTTGCCGATCCGCCTGTCCCTTGTGTTATTGTACCAAATGTGTGGTTGAGGTGAACCGTCCGCAATGGATTCATCCTTGGCCGGCACCGCTTGCCAACATGGAATGGCACATCAACAGAGCCATGCACATGGTGGGTCGCTGTACCGCCTGTGGTGCCTGTGGAGAGGCTTGTCCGGTAGGAATCCCCATCGACCTGATTACCCGAAAGATGATGGAGGATCTGGCCCCAGAGTTCGGATACATCCCCGGATTACCTGCCAGACAGGGAAATGCCTTGTCTTCCTGGCGGCTTGACGACCGCGAGCAATTTATCAGATAAGCAATATGGAAACAAAATACATAAGCAAAGAGGGCCTTGGCCGATGGTTTGATGCCATTGTTGCCTCGGAAAAGCGCATCTATGCTCCTGTCAAATCCCGTGGTCAGGTGGATTTCAAACAGGTGAAATCCCTTTCCGAAGTGGCGGATGAGTACATTCAGACCACCCAATCCATCAAAGCCGCTGTCTTTCCAAAAGCTGAAATCTTGTTCTCCTACGAAAAGGTGAATGGCAAAGTCAATCTGACTGATTTCGATCCGAACAGCGTTCCGGAAACGGTACTGTGGAAGGTGCATCCCTGTGATGCAGCCGGATTTCGGCCCCTATCCGCAATCTTCAACTGGGACTCCGCAGATAAATTGCACAATGCCCATCTTTCCAGGACAACCATCGTCTCCTATGGTTGCGCCATTGCGGATGAGAGTTGTTTCTGCACCAGCGTCAACGGTGGACCAGGCAACCTGAATGGCAGTGATTTACAGCTGACCATGCTTCCGGATGGGGGTGCCATTGCCGAGATCATCACCGCCAGAGGGGAAACTTTGGCCTCTTTGTGTCCGGATGCCTTTGTGGCGGATCGGGGTGATGACAAATCGGCTCATCTGGTGGATCTTCCGGCACGTTTTAGTCTCGAGGAGGTTCAATCCAAACTGAACAAGGCCTTCGACAGCAGCGTTTGGAAGCAACAATCTGAAAGATGCCTCGGTTGCGGTGCCTGTGCCTTTGTTTGTCCAACATGCGCCTGCTTCGACATCCAGGAAGATGTCCATGGATCAAAAGGAAGACGAATCAGGTGTTGGGACGCCTGCGGATTCTCCTTGTTTACCCTTCACACATCCGGCCACAATCCGAGAGAGCATCAGAGTCAGCGCTGGAGACAACGCATCCTGCACAAGTTCTCTTACATGCCGGAGCGCCTCAATGTAGTGGGCTGTACGGGATGTGGCCGATGTTCGAGAGCCTGTCCCGTTGACATGAATATTTTGGAACACATTACTTCAATTGCTGAACAATGAGTGAACGCAATACCTATCTCCCGTACCTGATGACCATCGACAAAGTCATCAAAGAGGCTCCGGGAGTGAAAACATTCAGACTGAAATTTCAAAATGAAGAGGAAGCCGCGGGCTTTACCTTTCAAGCGGGGCAGTTCGGAGAGTATTCTGCCTTTGGTGAAGGGGAATCCACCTTTTGCATTGCCTCATCACCCACCCGAAAGGGATACATTGAATGCACCTTCCGGGAAACAGGCCGGGTTACCGGTGGACTTTCATCCCTCGAAGAGGGGAGCACCATGGGTTTCAGGGGTCCTTATGGCAATACCTTCCCAATGGAGGAATGGAAAGGAAAAAACCTCTTGTTTATTGCCGGAGGTATCGCGCTGCCGCCCATGCGATGCGTGATCTGGAATGCGTTGGACCTCCGGGAAAACTTCAAGGATGTAACGATCATCTACGGTGCCAAAACGGTCAATGATCTAGTCTACAAATCAGAACTCAAAGAGTGGGAGGAACGCCCCGATGTGAGGATGATCACGACTGTTGATCCCGGAGGCGAAACACCCGATTGGAAAGGGGAGATTGGTTTCGTTCCGACCATCGTGGAAAAGGTGGCTCCATCGGCTGAAAATACCATTGCCATCGTATGTGGTCCGCCGATCATGATCAAATTTACCTTTCCGGTCCTGGCCAAACTGGGCTTTACAGATGAGATGATTTACACCACTTTGGAGAACCGGATGAAGTGCGGTGTTGGAAAATGTGGCCGGTGCAATGTGGGCAAATTGTACATTTGCAAGGATGGGCCGGTATTCAGCAAAGAGCAGTTGAATCTGATCCCTGCGGAAGAATATTGAACCAATGAATTTTTCGCAAAACCATACAATGGCCGGATCATCATCCGGCTATTTTTTTATCTCCTGCCAGTCAAAGGGGGATCGGCAAATTGAATTAACGGAGATTCTTGGAACGGCTGGCATCCAGACGGATGAAGATGAAGAGCAAGACAGTAAATGACCAAAGGGAAGATCCTCCATAGCTGAAGAAGGGGAGAGGAATCCCAATCACAGGGGCCAATCCGATGGTCATGGAGATGTTGATCACGATGTGAAAGAAGAGGATGCAGGCAACTCCATATCCATAGATTCTGCTGAAGGGCGATCGTTGTCGCTCGGCGAGGTAGATCAATCTTATCAAAAGGGTCAGAAAGAGACATATAACCGCTGTTGTTCCCAAAAATCCCCACTCTTCACCGACCGTGCAAAAGATGAAGTCGGTACTTTGTTCCGGCACAAAATTGTACTTCGTCTGGGTTCCTTTTAGGTAGCCCTTGCCCAAAAGTCCGCCTGAACCAATGGCAATTTTCGATTGATGGACATTGTAACCCGCCTTCAGCAAGTCATTTTTGATGCCGAGAAGGTTGTCAATCCGATCCCTCTGATGAGAAATCAAGATGTTGGTGTAGAAATAGTTCACCGAGAGGGTGATGCCGATCGAGA
>JAJTBP010000222.1 GCA_021286825.1 Marinilabiliales bacterium
GGACCATAAGCTATCAACGCCATCAGGATGTATCCGGATTGTGCAACACCAGAGGAGGCCAGCATGCGTTTGAGGTTATCCTGGTAAACGGCTGAAAGATTGCCTACGATGATGGTGCCCATGGCTATGACCAGAAGTGTATTCACAAACTCGGCATGCATGGAAACGAAAGCGATGGCTACCAGACGATAAAAAGCAGCCACACTGGCAGCCTTTCCTGCGGTTGTCATAAAGGCGGTGATCAAGGTCGGTGACCCCGTATAAACATCAGGTGACCAAAAATGGAAAGGTACCGCTGCAATTTTGAAGGACATGCCGATGAAAACCAGGAGAACCCCCGCTTTGAACAGCAATGGAATTTGTCCTTTGCATGCCTGAATATAGCTATCGATGGTCTCCAGATGAAATGACCCGGTCACACCATAGATCAGGGCGATACCGAATAACAGAAAACCTGTGGCAAAGGAACCAGTCAAAAAATACTTCATGGCTGCTTCGTTCGAAGCCATATCAAATTTCTTGCTTCCTGCCAAGACGTAAAATGAAATGGAAAGCGTTTCCAGTCCGATGAAAAACATGATCAAATTGCCAAAAGAGGCCATGATGATCCCTCCGATGATGGCAAACAGGATCAATGCATAGATGTCTTCCAGCGGGCGCTCCACTCCTTTGTAATAAATGTTGGCAAACATAAATATGAGAATGCTGAAATTGTCCGCAATGAACATTTCATTGAAATAATGAATGTCTGAATTCCATTCCATGACATTCAATGTCAGCGCGATCAGCAGTCCGACAAAAATCAAGGGTAACAATACTTTCTTCATGTGCCTGACACCGAAGAACATGTTGAATACTGCCAATATAGATAGGGCTACAATTGCCTTCATTGTTGTGAAAGTTGGGTTATCAATTTTGGAGACGGTTATGGTACAACATGTTGAGCCTTTAATAATCGATGATTTGCATGGTTATACTGCCAATGTACCTGACGGCTGGCGTGGCGATGTCTATCAAAGAACCGGGAGCCAATCCCAACCAGATAATGGCTACAACGATGGGTATCAACACAATCACTTCATTTGTATTCAGATCTTTGAAATGAATGGTGTATTCGGTTGTCGGTCCATACATGACCCTTTGGAACATGCGCAACATGTACACGGCTCCAAAAATAATTGACAAACCAGAAATGGCTGCCACAATGGGATTGTATTGAAAGAGTCCCATCAACAAAAGGAACTCTCCAATAAAGCTATTGGTCAGGGGTAATGAGATACTGCCCAAAAGGATGATCATGAAAAACGTAGCAAAAACCGGGGCATTGGATGCTATTCCACCCAGAGAACTGATCTCGCCGGTGCCTGTCCGTCGCACAAGGAACTCGTAACAGATGAAAAGACCAACGATGTTGATACCGTGCGAGATCATCTGGAACATGGCACCCTCCATGCCATAAAAAGTTCGCGTCAGAAGACCTGCAGAGATCAGTCCCACATGAGCCAGCGATGAATAGGCAATCAATCGCTTCAAATGGTTCTGCCGAATCGCGATGATGGATGCATAGATGATTCCGGTAACAGATAAGGCGATCAGTACAAACCCCCAACGGTCCAATGTATCCGGGCACAATGGGAGCACAAAACGAAAGAGTCCGTAGATACCCATTTTCAGCATGATACCAGCAAGTAACATGGTTCCCTGCGTTGGAGCCGTTTGATATAGATCCGGTTGCCATGTATGAAAGGGGAATATCGGTATCTTGATTGCAAAAGCCACGAAAAAAGCGGAAAGAATCCAAATCTGAGCCCTGGGATCCCTCATCAATCTGTAGAAATCTGCAAAGGCAAAAGAATGGGAACCCCCGGTGTGTACATATAGGGCGATGATTGCAGCAAGCATGATCAAGCCACCAACAAGTGTATAGAGGAAAAATTTAAAGGTGATTGCCCTTGCATTGTCGCCACCCCAGAGTATGGCGATGAAAAAGATGGGGATCAAAGCCAGTTCCCAAAAGATGTAGAAGAGCAGGATGTCAGTGGTGGTAAATACGCCGATCAAAGCCATTTCCATCAGGAGCATCAGCGCATAAAAGGAATTTCGCCTGGGTTCTCCCCCAACTCCTGAATAGATGATCAATGGGAACAAAAAAGTGGTCAGCATCAAGAGGAGCAAACTCAATCCATCCAAACTCAATTTAAACTCTATTCCCAGATAATGGAAGAAATCGGGGTGAAAAACCGGGAATCCACTGGGATCTGACAGATAAAGCCTGGCTATCCACAACGCCAGACCAAGTGTCAGCAAGGAGGCCACCAATGCAATTTTTCCATTGATGGAGGTTCGGTCCTTGATCGCAAAGAGCAACAAAGAAAAGATAAGTGGCACTGAGATAAGGTAACCCATCAACATTGGCATTTATTTAAACAGATTGAAAAATAGGATGATGATTATGCTGATAACCATATAGAAGAGGTAATAACCTACGTTACCGGCTTGAATGTACCGTATGTTCTTTCCGATCCAGACGACCAAAGTACCTGTCTGATTGACCAGTTTGTCAATGATGCCGATCTCGATTTTTTCATGCAGGAAGGTTGAGAGCCACATGACAGGCTTTTGAATCATGGCCTCATAAAGCTCATCCAAGTAGAATTTATTGGATACCCATCGTACCATCCATCCGTTACCCAAGGCGTCTCCCCTTTCATTTGCCCGTTTAACAAATCGACTCCAGGAATAAGCAACAAGCCCAATTACCAAGATTAAAGGAATGATAACCAGCATCCATTCTGACAAGAGATTTATTGATTCTGACCGGGTACCTTCAATAGGGGTCGCAAGTACAGGAGAGAGATAGGCTGCAAAACGGTCACTTCCTCCTAGAAAATGTGGAAGTCCGAAAAATCCCCCCACGATGGAAAGAATGGCTAACAGTGACATCGTCCAGGTCATGGATGCAGGAGACTCATGAACAGGATGAGAAGCGTTTTCGGCGAATCTGGGTATTCCGTAGAAGACCTTGAATAGCAGTCTAAACATGTAAATGGCTGTCATTAAAGCTGCTGCAGTCGTCAAGATACCGGTCACAGGTCCAAATTGAAAAGCTCCCAAGAGTATGGCATCTTTGGAGAAGAAACCAGCGAAGGGGGGGATTCCGGAAATGGCAAGTGTCCCAATCAAAAACAGCAGGAATGTGAAGGGGATTTTGATTTTCAGTCCGCCCATGCGCCGGATATCTTGTTCTCCGTGAAGGGCATGAATCACACTTCCGGCACCCAGAAACAATAGGGCCTTGAAAAATGCATGCGTCGTCAGATGAAACATCGCAGCGGCAAATGTGCCCGTACCTAAGGCTACAAACATTAGGCCCAACTGACTAACAGTGGAATAGGCCAAAACTTTTTTGATGTCTTGTTGATAGATGGCAATGCTCCCTGCCACAAGGGCGGTTGCTAGACCCACTGCCACAATGGTAGCCATGGTCACAGGGGAAAGCAAAAAGAGAAGGTTGGATCGGGCAATCATATAAATACCAGCGGTCACCATGGTGGCTGCATGAATGAGAGCCGAAACGGGAGTTGGGCCAGCCATGGCATCAGGAAGCCATGTAAACAATGGTATTTGCGCACTTTTCCCGATTGCACCGGTAAAGAGAAGCATTGTGATAAGGGTCAGCACAGTGGTTCCGGAAGGGAGTTGGGAAGCTTTCCCAAAAACCTCAAAATAGGAGACGGAACCAAACTCCCGTACCAGGAAAAAGAGTGCGAGCAAAAAACCCAGGTCACCGATTCTATTCATGATGAAGGCTTTCTTGGCTGCATCGTTGTATGCATGATTCTTAAACCAGAATCCAATGAGCAGGTAGGAGCATAGTCCAACTCCTTCCCATCCAATGAAAAGGATCAGATAGTTGGCACCGAGCACAAGGATCAGCATGAAGAAGACAAAAAGATTCATGTAAGAAAAGAAGCGATTGAAACCGCCATCCCCTTTCATGTATCCGATTGAATAAATATGAATTGATGTCCCGATTCCTGTGACAATCAACAACATCAGGATTGAAAGATGGTCAACAAGAAAGGAAAATTGAACGGACAAACGATGAACTTCGATCCATTTAAACAATTCAATTGTTCTGCCACCAGACTGATTATCATAGGTAAAGAACAGCAGTAAAGAAAACAAGAAAGCCGATGCTACGGTTACCGAAGCAATCAATCCAGCATTGATACCCTTCAATCGTTTGAGGTTGAGACCAATGAAGATGAATCCGATCAAGGGAAGCAATGGCACCAGCCAGATGTATTCAGCCATATTTATCACCATTTTAGTTTGTTAAGCACGTTGATATCAATGGTATGGGTTGATCTGTAAATCATGACCAGAAGGGCAAGTCCGATGGCTACCTCAGCGGCTGCCACTACCATGATGAAAAAGACAAAGATTTGCCCGGCAGGATCATTCCTATATGCTGAAAATGCAGCCAGCAGTAGATTGGCCGAATTGAGCATCAACTCAATCGACATGAATATGACCAGTGCATTTCTTTTTACCAATACCCCTACTACGCCGATGGCAAACAAGGCAGAACAGAAAAAGATATAATAATCCAGCGGGATGATTTGCAGGTTTTGAATTGTGGAGGGCATAATTAAAAGATTATTGCGGATTCGTGGAAAAAAATTCATCCAAAACGGGTTGCGCTGCTTCGAGATCGGCTTTTTGAATAAACAAATCAATGGAGGTGGGCGTTCCACCCATAAAACCGACAGAGATGCCTGAGAGGTAATCATTTCTGACGATCGTTCCGATTCCGATCTCCTCCAACTCAGCCTTTAATAGATCCACAAGTACCTCTGTTCCTGTAAAGATCCATACCAATTCGTCGTTGTTTTCCATGATTTCGATTTTTTGTTTGATGAAATAATCAATAAATGTCTTTTTTACCCAGCATCACGGCACCCACCATGGCTGCAAGGAATAGAATGGAAGATAGCTCAAAAGGCAGGTAGTACTCATCAAAAAGGACCTTGCCCAGACTTTTGACGAGTCCAATCTGGTTTAGGGAAGGATCATTTGCTACCTGAAGGTCAAATGAACGGAAGAGTGCAATCAAGGTCAGCAAGAGCAACCCTCCGGCCAGTGATCCGACAATCTTCGCCAGTCTGGATTTTGGAAATTCACCCTTTATGTTGAGATTCAACAGCATAACCGTGTAGATAAAGAGTACCATGATGGCTCCTGCGTAGACAATGATGTGAACGACTGCCAGGAATTGCGCATTCAACAGAATGTAATGACCGCCAATGGCAAAAAACGCAAGTGTCAGATACAGAACACTGTGCATGGGTTTTTTGGAAATCAGCACCTTTAGCGCAGCGTAGATGGCGATAAATGAGAGGATGAAAAAGAGGTATTTGGAGAAGATCATGGCAATTGTCCTTTTTCTAATGTCTGGTTATGATAAAACGTATCGTTATCTGTTGTGCAACTGGGTCTTGTCTTTTTTGAAATCGGCCACAGCCTCTGTCTGTCTGTTGGAGACATCGATTGGGTTTTCCTTCGATTCCACCAAAACGTCCTTCCCATAAATAAATTCTTTTCTGGTTAAATCAGCAGGAACGATCCGGTTGGTCAGGAAGATGGCCTCCTTCGGACAGGCTTCCTCGCACAATCCACAAAAGATGCAGCGAAGCATGTTGATTTCATATACTTTGGCATATTTTTCTTCCCTGTAAAGGTGCTTCTCATCGG
>JAJTBP010000223.1 GCA_021286825.1 Marinilabiliales bacterium
GGATATCATCACGGAATCGGTACCGGGTACATTTGAGCTTACCCTTGGCGGACAACTACTTGCCCAACACAAACAACTGGATGCTGTGATATTGCTTGGATGTGTTATTCAAGGGGAGACCCGGCATTTTGATTTCATCTGTCACGGTGTTACCATGGGTACTACGGAGTTAAATCTCAAATTTGGAATTCCATTTGTTTTTGGAGTCCTGACTACTGATAATCAGCAACAGGCATTGGACCGTGCCGGTGGCCGACTGGGGAACAAAGGGGATGAAGCTGCCTATACTGCTGTAAAAATGGTGTCACTTGCCAGAAGAGTAAAAGAATGACCAAACTACCGGGTTGACTCGGATAAGTTCAAAAAAAAGGATGGCATCAAAATGGCCATCCTTTTTTTTTATTTTCTGCGCTTGTCGTTTAAAGCTTGCTGTTTTGACATTTCTTCCAATCGCATCTGAAACTTGGACTTCGTAACAGGTACCTTCTGTTTGGCCTTCATTTGTGCATGAATTTTATCTTCATCGATCAACTTTTTGAAGACATACATCTGAACAAATGTGAAAACAAGGGAAAGGAAATAATAAAGACTCAAACCAGATGCATAACTGTTAAAAATAAAGAGGAACATAACCGGCATCATATACATCATGGTCTTCATGCCTGGCATCTGTTGAGTTCCAGCTCCTGTCATCTCATTGTTGTACTTGACATACAGGATATTCGTAATGGTCATCAGTAGGCAGAAAAGACTTACGTGGTTACCGTAAAATGGAATGGTAAACGGCAATGTAGCAATGGAATCAAATGAACTCAGGTCATGTGCCCACAAAAAACTCTGCTGCCTCAATTCGATAGAAATCGGAAAGAAATTGAACATGGCAATTAAAAACGGGAATTGAAGCAACAAGGGAAGACATCCACCCATTGGATTCACGCCCACCTTCTTATAAAAAGCCATGACAGCTTGCTGTGATTCGAGCTTTTTATCCTCAGGATATTTCTTCTGAATCTCTTCGATCTCCGGTTTGAGAATTCTCATCTTTGCATGAGAAATGTAGGACTTATAGGTAAAGATCAAAGTCAGCAACTTGATATAGATGGTCAGCAACAGAATGATGAGACCGTAATTGGAGATGTATCGATGCAAAAAATCAAAAGCAGGAATGACGATCCATTTGTTAACCCATCCGATGACGGTCCAACCCAGGGCAAGTTGCTCCTCCATCCCCAAATCATACTGGTTCAAAACATTGTACTGGTTCGGACCAAAGAAAAATTGAGAAGAAAAGACCTCTGATCCCTTGGTATCCAATGGTATGGTCAAATCAGCAGTCATTAGGGAGACATAGCTGCTATCGGTGTCCCTGGTTTGATTAGAGATCTGTCCATTGGGAAATGACTGACCGGCAATCAACACGGAGGAAAAGAACTGTTGTTTGAAGCCCACCCATTTGACCTTGGTTGAAAGTGATTTATTGGATGATTTGCCAAAATCCAATTTATCTACCGCATCCTTATCAAATTTATAGAACACAGTGGACTTGCTGCTTTCGCCATATTTCGACATTTGTTCCTGTCTCGGCATTAAAACACTCCACAGGAAGTTTACATATTCGGTATTGGCCCCGGTAATGTTTTTCAATCCACTGGTATGGATTCCAAAGTCAACCAAATAGGAATTGTGCTTCAAGGTATAGACATATTCAATGACAACTCCATTTCCGGCATCCAATTTCATGGAAACGCTTTCCGAAGAACCTTGATTTTCCTTATTGAACTTCTCTCTTCCCTCTTTCCCTTTGGGTACAGCGGTGCCGGTTACTTTCAGGTCGGTAGTGGTAACGGAAGGTTTGAAATAGAAATTGTCGGTCTGAATGCTCTTATTCTGTGAGAAAAAGTTGAGTCCAAACTTATTATTTTCTCCATCAAACAATACCAGGGGTTTCCCATTATAACGTTTAAAATCTTTGAGTTCAACCGAATAAATTCGCCCACCTTTTGTGGAGAGCAGAACTTTCATCAGGTTGTTTTCCAACGTAATGAATTTCTCTTCACCTTTGGCCGCAACCGAAAACACACCATATAATTTTGTCAGCTCATTTTGAACTGCATTTGTATCAGATTTGGCCACCTGACTCGTTCCTGATGCTGCCAAGATTTCTTTTGATGTTTTCTGGTCTGCAATTTTGGCAGCCTCCACCATAGCAATTGAGTCGCTCCTCAATTTCGCTTTTTCCAATTCTTTTTCGGAAGGACGATTTAGATAACTGGCAGTTATTAAGATGAGAAAGATGAGTACGAGTCCTGTGATGGTATTTTTATCCATAAATTAATTTGAGTGATTTTTCGAATTTTCAATGACTGCAGCAATAAAAGCCACAAATAAGGGATGGGGTTGCAAAACCGTGCTACTATATTCCGGATGAAATTGTACGCCAATATACCAAGGATGAGAAGGTATTTCCATAACTTCAACAAGATCAGTATCAGGATTATAGCCTACAGCTCTCATGCCCGCCTTTTCAAAACTCTCCAGATATTTGTTGTTGAATTCATATCTGTGGCGATGACGCTCAGAGATTTTGGTTTTACCATATGCAGCATAAGATTTTGAATCCTTTTTAAGATTGCAAAGATAGGATCCCAACCGCATGGTGCCTCCTTTGTCAATGATGTCTTTTTGTTCGTCCATAAGATCGATCACAGGAAACTTCGTCAACTGATTCATCTCAGTTGAATCTGCACCCTGCAGACCCAGGATGTTTCTTGCAAATTCAATTACTGCAATTTGCATGCCAAGACAAATCCCAAAATATGGAATCTTCAATTCTCTGGCATAACGCGCTGCAGTTATTTTTCCTTCGATTCCACGATGACCAAACCCGGGAGCAATGATGATTCCTTCGCATCCCTTTAGTTTTCTTTCAACATTCTCTTCATTGATCTTTTCTGAGTGGATCCACTCCACCTTGACACGACATTCATTTGCCGCACCCGCGTGAATCAATGCTTCAGCAATGGATTTGTAGGCATCCCTCAATTCTACATATTTGCCGATGAGTGCAACCTTTACCTCTTTTTTTGGGTATTTATACCGATGAAGAAAATCATTCCAACTGGCCAGATCCGGTTCCTCACCCAAAGGCAGGCCAAGTTTCTTCAATACAATAACATCCAGCTTCTCCTCCTTCATGCGGATCGGTACCTCATAAATGGTGGAAACGTCAATGGATTCAATGACAGCATCCTTGCTTACATTGCAGAACAGCGCAACTTTTCCTTTCAGATCAGGAGTCAATTGATGTTCAGTTCTCAAAACCAAGACATCCGGTTGAACACCATTTTCAAGAAGTTGTTTGACAGAGTGCTGGGTCGGTTTGGTCTTTAATTCACCGGAAGCAGACAAGAACGGAACCAGAGTCAAATGGATGATAAGCGCATCGCTTCCCAATTCCCATTTCATTTGACGAACAGCTTCGATATAAGGCAAAGATTCGATGTCACCAACAGTACCCCCTATCTCAGATATAACTACATCAAATTTTTTCTTTGATCCCAATACTTTGATGTACCGCTTGATCTCGTCTGTTATGTGGGGGATAATCTGGACTGTCTTCCCCAGGAAGTCGCCTCGTCTCTCCTTGTTGATGACCGACTGATAGATCCTACCGGTGGTTACATTGTTGGCCTGAGAAGTTGGCGAATTCAGGAATCTTTCGTAATGGCCCAGATCAAGGTCTGTTTCTGCACCATCTTCCGTTACATAACACTCACCGTGTTCATACGGATTCAGAGTGCCCGGATCTACGTTGATGTATGGATCCAATTTTTGAATGGTGACTTTGTATCCTCTGGCTTGCAGTAATTTGGCAAGCGAGGAGGCAATGATCCCTTTCCCCAATGAGGAAGCGACACCTCCTGTTACAAAAATGTACTTTGTAGTGGACAAGTTTTCAAGAATTAAATCGTTATAAACTAGTGCAAAGAAAAGAATAAAAAAGTAAAGGGATATCCGGCCAACCAAAAAAAGTAGCCGTTTTTCCAATGAAAAGACCCGCTCCGATGAAGGGAACGGGTCCAGTGTGATGATGGTCTTTTAGTTAATCTCGTCCTGATCGTCGATGATCTTCATCTTCTGTTTTAACTGCTCCATCTGGATCTTCAGCTTGTCGATTTGTTCATTCACTCCTTTGATAAGTGACTGCGCTCCCTCAGAGCTACCAAAGAAACCTACATTGTTGGTCAAAGTATGAATGTCATTTTCCAATTGCCTGACCTTAAGCGCATAGCGATCCCTTTCAGTATTGATTTTTGACCAGCCTTTCGGAACGGAAGCCAAATGTTCGATTTTGGATTTGAATTTGATCAAATTCATATCCTGATCATCCATTTTTATTTTATTAAACTGAATATCAATGGCTTCATGATATCTTGTCTGCAATTCATCCTTCTTTTTGAAAGGGATATGACCAATTTCACCCCAACGCTCTTGGTATTTTTTCAGTGCCAGAATGTCATCTTTTGCATTGCCAGACGGTTTAAAGTCTTCAATTTCAGCTACAAGCAGCTTTTTGGCTTTGTAATTTTCATCCTGATCTCCTGAAACCCCAGAAAAATGAGATTGTTTCTTGTTAAAAAACTCGTCACAAGCCGTCCTGAAACGTTTCCAGATCAATTCTGATTGTTTTCTTGGTACAGGACCGATTTCCTTCCATTTCTTCTGCAGTTGGATGAGCTTATCCGTCGTTGCCTTCCATTCTTCGCTCTCCTTCAGCTTTTCTGCTTGTTCACAGATTTCCACCTTCAGTGCATAGTTTTGAAGGAGGCTCTCTTTGCTTTTGTTCCAGAAATTGCGTTTGTTTTGAAAAAAGCCATCATTTGCTGCCCGGAAACGATCCCAAATTTTGGCATTTTCTTTTCTGGGTCCAAATCCGATCTTCTTCCACTCCTCTTGCAGCTGTATTACTTTTTCAGTTATCTCATTCCATTCTCTTGGATTATCAGAGGTAAAGCCAGCCAGCTCTTCCGCTTTTTCGCAAAGTTCAATCTTTTTCTGCAACTGCTCTTTTTGCTGACTTCTCTCAAATTCAAAATGCTGTTGGTATTTTTTATTGATGACAGAAGTTGCTTTTTTAAATCTTTCCCACAATTCCTGTTTGTGATCTCTAGGAACGGGTCCGATTTCTCTCCACAATTCATGCAGTTTCTGCAATTCACGAAAGGCAGCCAATGGTTCCAAAGAAGAATTGCTTAGCTCCTCCGCTTTGTTGCATAAAACCACCTTTTGATCCATGTTCTTCTTCAAATCCAGGTCTCTGAGTTCCCTGTCGATTTTGACAAAGTCATAAAATTTCTCAACCTGATAATGGTAGTTTTCCCAGAGGTCTTTCACTTTTGATTGAGGAACAGGGCCAATTGATTTAAATTTTGCCTGTAGCTCATTAAATACCTGAAAAGTATTGTTAAGCGAGTTATCACTGTTGACCAATGTCTTGATCTCGTCAATGATCTCCATTTTTTTCCTGTAATTATCCTCTTTAACAGCCTCAAGTTTTTTGTTGGATTCGTAGCGTAGGTTTTTATATTCCCTGAACAAATCCTTTAATTCTTGTTCTGCTGCATCACTTTCCGGCACGAATAATTCTTCTGGATTGCCTTCTGCAATAAACGCTGCCTTCTGTTCCCCAATTTCCTGAAGCCTGATCTTATAGAAACAAGCTT
>JAJTBP010000224.1 GCA_021286825.1 Marinilabiliales bacterium
AGCGTCAATGTCGCCTTATCTGATTCAATTTCGGCCAATTCCTGGTCTTTTGCAACCATCGCACCATTCTCCAGAAGCCATTTTCCGATCTCAACTTCCGTGATGGATTCACCAGGGGAAGGAACTTTAATTTCAATGATCATAACAAGATATCGTTTCTTGACATTTAGTATTCAAATGGAACGTACAAACGAGTCAAGGACTCAAAACCGCAAGAAGCCATCCATTTCGGCAATTGCAAAAGCCATGGCCATCAAAGGAGACATCAGGAATGCATGGCAAAACTCAATTGAAAACGGCTTCCAAAATCCTCTCCAACCTCTTTTTATGCTTTTCAACCAATCCCGCTGCTGGACTTGCACTTTCTGGTCGGCTGACAACTTCCAGATGCAAATCTGGAAATTTCCGGGAGATATATGGCCAAACGCCCATGTTTGCTGGTTCATCCTGAACCCACAAAAATCTGTTTGTCTTATTGTTATTGTAAATTATGTCGCGTATCTCTTCAGATGGAAAAGGGTAAATCTGTTCAACACGGTGGATCGCAACCTCCCTGTTTTCCAGCTTTTCTCTTCTTTCGATCAGTTCATAATAGATCTTGCCATAAGTGAATACGATGGTTTTGGCTTCACTTGACTTTACTTGCTTATCCAGAATAAGATTTTCGAAGGAACCACTGGTTAGTTCCTGGAGCGAAGAAACAACTTTCGGGTGTCTCAGAAGACTCTTCGGAGTAAAGATGACCAATGGAATTCTAACATTTCCAATGGCTTGCCTTCGCAACAGATGAAAGATTCCAGCCGGTGTGGTTGGAACGGCAATGTGCATGTTGTAATTGCTGCAAAGTGACAGGTAGCGTTCAATTCTTGCACTGGAATGTTCCGGTCCCTGGCCTTCATAACCATGGGGAAGGAGTAGCACAAGTCCATTCATCATACCCCACTTTTCGCCTGCAGAACAGATATATTGGTCAAAAATGACCTGAGCAACATTGGCAAAGTCTCCAAATTGCGCTTCCCATATCGTTAATCCTTTTGGATAGGTCATCGAATAGCCATATTCAAATCCCATGACACCATATTCGTTGAGTGGAGAATTGTAAACATTAAACTTTGCTTGATTTTCAGAGAGATGGTTGAGCGGAAAATACTTTTCTCCGCTGTCCTCAAGCACAAGTGCTGAATGTCGATGAGAAAAGGTACCACGTTGCGCATCTTGACCGCTCAATCTTACGGGAATGCCAAGATCCAATAGTGAGGAGTAGGCAAGCAATTCAGCCAATGCCCAATCTACTTTTCCAGAAAGTATCATCTGCTTACGCTCATCGGTCAACTTGATGATCTTGCTGAAGAACTTCTTTTCAGGTGGTAGATAATTTATTTTAACAGCTAGTTCATTTAATTTGGCTTCAGACAGAGAGGTTGGTACGTGATATTTTTCACAGGGGTCAGGAAAGCGGTAATTTTCATAGGCTGAAACCAGAAAGTTTTTGATATTCAGCTTATCTATCAGCTTGCTTTGTTCGAAGTTATCTTCCAGCAATTGATCAAAGTGTTTTATTTCTGTTTCTACATCACCCTGAGTCATGATTCCGCTGGAAACCAGCTGTTGGGCATATATGTCCCTTGGATTGGGATGTTGGGCAATGATTTTGTAGAGAAGTGGTTGAGTGAAACGGGGTTCATCTCCCTCGTTGTGGCCATACTTCCGGTAAGAAAGAATGTCGATGAAAACGTCGGAATGGAAATGTTGTCTGAATTCGACGGCCATGCGCGTTGTAAAAATCAAGGCCTCCACATCATCTCCATTTACATGAAAAACGGGACATCTGGTTACTTTGGCTACATCTGTGCAATAGGTGCTTGAGCGGGCTTCAAGGTAGTCAGTTGTAAATCCTACCTGGTTGTTGACCACCAAATGCAAGGTTCCTCCGGTTTTATACCCCGGAAGTAGTGACATCTGAACAATTTCATAAACGATACCCTGGCCAGCAATGGCTGAGTCTCCGTGAATAATAACCGGGATGATCTTGGTGTCATCGTCATGGTACTGGTGGTCAATTTTCGCACGGGCCATTCCTTCTGTCAAGGAGCCAACAGTTTCAAGATGCGAAGGGTTGGGAATCAGATTCAATTTGACTCTTTCGCCATGATCGGTCGTGATGGTATTCTCATAACCCAAATGATATTTCACATCACCCAGGGATATGCCCTCTTCATAGTCGGTTGCATAGAATTCCTTGAAGATGCTACTGTATGGTTTTTCCAGAATATTTGCCAAAACATTCAATCTTCCCCGATGCGCCATGCCAATCACAAATTCTTCCACTCCCAAGGATGCCCCATGTACGATCATTGCATCCAATGCCGGAATCAAGGCTTCGGTTCCTTCCAGAGAAAAACGCTTGGCACCAACAAATTTCCGGTGAATAAAACTTTCAAAACTTACGGCAATATTTAGGTGGTAAAAAATGTGCTTCTGTTGTTCGGGAGAGAATTCTTCGCTGTTTTTGGATTTCTCCATTCTGAATTTGAGCCAGTCAATCAATTCTGGCTGACGAAGATACAAGTATTCAACACCGATGGATTCACAATAGGTAGCTTCCAGATGACGTATAATCTCAGCAAGCGTTGCACTGCCAATTCCGATTTCGTTACCCGCATGAAAGGTCTGATCAAGATCTTCTTCTCCGAGACCGAAATTTCTGTAATCCAGTGTTGGAGTATAGGTTCTTCTTTTGCGGACTGGATTTGTTCGGGTAAACAAGTGTCCCCTTTGTCTGTAACCATTGATTAGGTTCAGTATCTTGAATTCCTTCTGAATACGAACTTCATCAGAGGAGGCAAGAGAGACTTCACCATAAGCCTTTCGGGAGAATTCATATCCTTCAAAAAAGTGTCGCCACCCCGGCCCCAATTGATCCGGGTTTGAAAGATAGGTTTGATAAAGTTCTTCTACTGCACCGATTTCCTGATTACCGACTTGGGAAAATTTATCCATAACATAGAGTTAGTGTTCAGTCTTACGAGTGAGAAACATTTTTGTTTACTCTCAAATATACGAATTACACAATGATAATCCGGAATTTTTATCCAATTTTACCTCATTCACAACGTCGTCTCTTTTCGATTTATATGGTCCAACTGCTATGGCAAAAGTAAAGGATAGTTTTCTTCGTGAAATTGCAGCGCAACTCTATGGCAGGTATGGACAGGGAATCTCCCGACTTACACTGATTTTTCCAAATAGGCGGACAAGTATTTTTTTTGCCGAATACCTCAATGAAATCATCAGCAGACCTTTGTTCGCACCAGAAGTATGGACAATACAGGATTTATTCTCCAAGCTTTCGGACCTGCACCTGGAGGATAGTTTACAATTGGTGATCCGGTTATTTAAGATATATAGAAAGATTTCGGGATCCGAGGAGTCTTTTGACGACTTTTATCTTTGGGGAGAGATGTTGCTGCAGGATTTCGATCAAGTAGATAAATACATGGTCAACTCCAAAGAGATCTTCACCAGTGTGACGGAATTGTCTGAAATTGACCATTTTTTTCAGGACCTGACAGATGAAAAACGTGCTGAGATGTTGCAATTTTGGCGGACTCTGGATAAAAATTGCAGAAAAGAAGGAGAGAAGGAGTTCATTCGTTTATGGCAGATTCTGCTTCCCGTTTATGAGCAATTCAGGAAGGAATTGACAATGCTTGGGAAGGCTTATGAAGGTATGCTTTACCGGGATGCTGTAGAAAACGGATTGAATTCCTCCATACTCACAGACAACGAATTTGTTATGGTGGGTTTCAACGCGCTTAACCAATGCGAGAAGAACTTGTTTCAGAAACTGAAACTCCAGGGAAAAGCTTCCTTCTATTGGGATTATGATGAATACTATGTAAGGAATCCCAATCAGGAAGCTGGATTGTTTATGCGTGAGAACCTTCAGCGATTTCCTCAGGAATCTTGGCCATATTCAGTTCAATCATTTTCGAATGATCGAAATTATCAGATTATCCATACCTCTTCGCAGATAGGTCAGGCAAATGTAGTCTCAAAATTGCTTACCAATCTTCCATTGGATCAGGCGAAGTTCGATGATACGGCCGTTGTACTGTGCGATGAAGAATTGCTTTTGCCGGTTCTGTCTGCTATTCCTTCCGAATTGGGTTCCGTCAATGTGACCATGGGCCTTCCCCTCAGACAAACACCACTCTTTAGTCTGATCAATTCACTTATTTTATTGCAGCTAAGATGTTCTAAAGAGTTCCCTGAACCCTCATTTCATCATAAAAATGTAGTAGATATTTTAAATAATCAGTTTATTAAATCAATATATCTATCAGAATCAGAACTGATTATAGAAAAAATTTCAAAGCATAATTTGGCATTTGTGGGCAAGGGCATGTTGCAGTCCAATAAGCTTTTCTGTCTGATCTTCGATACAAGGGAAGAGGTGAAAGACTACCACGACTATTTTCAATTTGTTCTGCATGAACTTTTTCGATTGTGGGAGGTTCATGATGCAAAATCTGCCTCGGTAGCTTATCAGGAATACATTTATCAGGTCTATCTGGCATTGAACAAATTGAATCGCTCTCTTTTTACTAAATCTGATGACCATCTCGGGTTGGATGAGATGATTTCAAAGGAATTGTATATGAGGTTGCTGTCTCAGTATCTTCATTCCATGACTGTGGCTTTTGAGGGTGAGCCACTATCAGGTATTCAGGTGATGGGAATTCTGGAGACAAGGAATCTGGATTTCCGGAATTTAGTTCTTCTATCTGTAAATGAGGGTATTATGCCAAGAGCGAATGTTGGTGGTTCCTTTATCCCCTATAGACTTCGCAAAGCTGTTGGTCTACCCTCTATGGAAGAGCAAAATGCGATGTATGCCTATTATTTTTATCGCCTGATTCAAAGAGCCGAACATGTGACATTCGTTTACAATTCCGGGTCCAACGGTCTCAAGACAGGTGAGAAAAGTCGATTTCTACATCAATTGCTCTTTGAATCAGATGCAACGATTACTGAAGCAGGATTTCAGGATGGCATTGATCCCTTGATGCCATTTCCGATCGTGATGGAGAAGCGAGGTGAGGTTGCCGCAAAGCTTGATTTGTTTCTTGAGGGCAAACGTCATTTGTCGCCGACGGCCATGGATCATTACCTGACTTGTCCTTTGAGGTTTTATTTCGACTACATAGCTGGTTTCAAAGAAAATGAAACCGTATCAGAGGAAGTGGACGCCAGATCATTTGGCAAAATCTTCCATCATGTTTTGGAAAGGATCTATGCCCCTTATGTAGGACGAGTGGTTGATAGTCAGACTCTGCATTCTGTTTCCTCCAATGAACCGAATCTTGACAAATTGCTGGAAGAAGCCTTCCAGATACATTTTTTCAAAAAGACAGAAGGAGACCCTCCATTTTACCTGGCGGGTCGTAATCGACTAATATTTGAAGTCATTAAGCGAATGGTGATCCAGACACTGGTGACTGACAGTCGTCGGACACCTTTTCAGATTCTAGCAGTGGAAAAGTCAGTGGAGATGGAGATCCCCATCTTTGGAGCCACGAGTAAAATCAAAATCAAGGGTGTGATCGACAGGGTCGATGAAAAAGACGGCGCTATAGAGATCATTGATTACAAAACAGGTAACTCGGATGATAGCTTTTA
>JAJTBP010000225.1 GCA_021286825.1 Marinilabiliales bacterium
CTCCGTGAGGTTACATAGGTTATTTCGTGGGAGAAATCCCTGTCAGTCAAGTCCAACATCTTTTATCTATTTAGGGTTCGGGATGCAAATCATCTGTTTAAAGGATGATGATGATGGAAGGAAAAAGGTTGTGTCGGAAAGGGCATTTTTTGTACAAAAAAAGGGCTGCAGAAATTGCAGCCCTTTTTTAGCGTATGGTGTAAACTTATTGCAACAACCACATTTTAGAGAATTCATCGTCAACGGCAGGAACAAGTGTGGCAACACCCTTGTTGTAAGCGCCCACGTTCTGTCCTTGTTCAGCGGTCGGATAACGATAACGCTGCGGGAACTTGAAGGTGGCAAGATTGCCATTGTTGAAGAAGTTCGGGGTCATGGCGGCAAAAGTACTCTGGTTTCTGCGAACCTCAAGATAGTTTTCGCTGGCTACAGAGAAGAGGGCAATCCACTTCTGTTCAGCAATCTTGATCAACTTACCGGTAAGGTCAGAAGGAAGGGCGATAGAAGGTTGAGCAAGATAGGTAGCGATGGCTGCATCACTAACACCCCATCTCTTCATGGAATAGGTAATACCTGTTCTGTAATAGGTATCGGCATTCCCTGAAACCAAACCTTTCGCAGCAGCTTCAGCAAGGGTAAACTGAATCTCATCCTTGTTCATGACTTGGGCGCGAAGCAGCGCATGGGCATTTTGCTGGAACAATTTAGAGAACATAGAAACCTTGAAGTTACCGGTCAAACCACCGGCTGCAGTGTCATAGTGACCGTTTCCGTTTTTGAAGTCACCCAACATACCCGCGATGAATCCTACATAAACTTTATCCCAATCGATGATGTTTGCAGCCTGGGCAGCAATCTGCGGATTCGTCATGTCCACATATTCCCAGGTTGAAGTGTAGGTAAAACCGTTCGGATCGGTGGTTGTAAATTTCACACCGTTCTTTGCCGGATCTTTTGTCCAAGGTTTTTCAACAGGAGCAAACCATACGGCTGCACGTGGGTCGTTGTAGGACAGAAGTTTATCAACAAGTGTCTTGCATGGTTTTCTTCTTTCGAATTCGCCACCACCGGCCCAGTTGTTGGAACCACCGATCCAAGAGTTAACAGCTGTCGTTCCAACATATGCAATGGATGCATTTTTGTCGGCAGCGTCAGTCAAAAGCGGTTTAGACAAGAGGCTGGTAATTTGAGCTCCGGCATCAGCAATCTTTGCAGATTCATGGATCAGAAGTCTCAGTTTAACTGAATTACAGAATTTCAACCATTGGGTTTTGTCACCAGCAAACATCAGGTCATAGGTCGTGTTGACAACATCTGTACCGGCAGAAATATTGGCAGCAGCTGCATCGAGTTCAGCCAGAAGGCCTTTGTAAATATCGGCTTGCTTGTCATATTCCGGATAGAGGATGCCTTCACGTCCCTGAAGGGCTTGCGTATAGTATACATCTCCGTAGTAATCAGTCATGAAAGAGAAAAGAAGGACACGGAAGGTTGTAAAGATACCTACGTGAGTCTTTGAACCTCTGGCATCGGCCAATTTGATGGAAGCATCGATGAATTTAAGGATGTTCATGGCATCATACATATCAGTTGTTGGTTGTTTGAAACCCTGATAGGTATTGTCACCACCCTGTACGTTACGTCCCATGTGCTGCACAGCAGAAGGAAGTTTACTTGCGCCGTAGCCCATGTTCTGATAGAACAATGAGGTCTGTTTCAGAATGGATGAGAGCAAGTAGGGATCATTCAATGACTCAACAGCATTTTTCTGCTGCAATAAATCATATTGCCTGAGCGAATCCTTGCTGCAAGAGACCACAGCCAGGACCATAAACAAAGCGAATATTTTGTATAGAGAAGATTTCATAGTCATCATTTTATTACAATGAAAGTCAAATATTAAAAATCAAGACCTAATTTGAAACCAACTGAGCGTACAGATGGCAATGTAGCACGAAGGATACCCTGGTTTGTACCTACTCCTGAGAAAGCAGATTCCGGATCTTCGTTACGGCCTGAAGCATTCCATTGGAATACGTTCCTACCAATCAGCGACAAATTCACGTTGAAAATTTTGAATTTGCTCGTTACACTATTCGGAACTGTGTAAGTCAAAGAAACCTCTCTGAGTTTGAAGTTTGTAGCATCGTAAGTTCTGGTGGAAGTAAAGTTCCAGATACAGTCTCCAAAGCTGTTATAGGTAAACTGATAGAATGTATTGTTCGGATCAGCACCGTTTACGATATAATCAGCATCGGTTGGAGTTGTTCCAGTAAAGTCAGGTCTTACGAAAACACCCTTGGCATAACTGGCATCATGTGTTGCATCTGTTCTCTGTCCATCGTTGTTGGCATTGATAGCGGCGTATTTGCTGCTACCAGCTGCTGGCCATGCATAACCACCTGTGCTTGCATCACGACCACCACTCCAGTAAGGGTTGTTCGGACCTGAAGAGAGTGATTCAAATGAACGACCGTTGGAGTCCATATACTGCTGGTTAACAGAAACATATTTACCACCCATACGAAGGCTACCTACCAAATTTAAGGTAAACTGTTTGTAACGAAGGGTTGTATTCAAACCAACGAGATAATCCGGGTTGTAATTTCCGAGCATGGCACGTACACCAGCACCGCCATTTTGGAATTCACCAGCTTCCCCATCAAGCAGGGCCATGCCAGCATATTTTCCAGAAGTTACCTTCAAAATTGGGTTTTGTTCATAAATGTTACCAATTTCTTCGCCTTCGGCAAGTTTAACCACGGTTTTGCCATCGTAGCTTACCCAAAGGAAACCGCTTGGAGCAAATTGAGGAGAGAGTCTCTGAATCTTTGCCTTGTAGTGGGTCAAAGTTCCTGTCAATTCCCAATTCCAATCTTTTGTACGAACCGGATTGATGGTCAAACCCATTTCAAATCCCTTGTTGCGAACATCCCCTACGTTAGAGGTCATGCCTGTGAAACCAGTACCCTGAACAAGCGGAACGCTTCCCAATTGGTTGTTCTGGTCTTTTACGAAGTAGGTAAAGTCAAAAGCGACTTTTCTCTGGAGCAACCAAAGGTCGATACCAGCTTCTTTGGTAACAGACATCATCGGTTTGATGTTCGGATCTACCAGGGTAGCACCTACTGTAGCAGTTTTTACAGTGCTGGACCAGTCTGGTGATTCAAATGCGTAGGTGTCAATGTTTCTCACTTTGGAAAGACCGTTGCCAACATTTGCCCAACCCAAACGAACTTTCAGAAGATCGATGGTTTTCGGAAGGCTCAGGGATTCGTTTACAACCCAGCTGGCACTAACGGAAGGATAGAAATAGTTGATTTTTTCTTCTTCCAGGTTACCTTTCCAGTCGTTACGGCCGGTTACACCGAGGAAGAGTTGTTTGTTCCAGGCCAAATCGGCAGTAGCATAAACACTGGTTGATTTGCCTGCGCCCCAACCATAACCTGCAGTCAATTTGTTCGGGAATACGTTGGTAATCTGGAACAAACCGGGAACACTCAAAGAGTTGGCATTGACAGCATAAGAGTTGCTGTTGGAGTAGGCGTAGTTCACACCGGCATTGGCTGTGATGTCAAACTTGCCCAAGGTCTTGTTGAAGGAGAGGATAGCATCTGAGTTGATGCTGAGGGAACGGCTGGTATTTGTCAGGAACTGACCGTCACCGCTGCTGGCCCTGCTTGCAGGGTTGGAAACGGCACCAAATGACTGACGATACTCGTAGTTCTCATTGACATTCTCCATACCTGAACGGAGCAATAGGTTGAAATCCTTGTTGATCTTGTAATCCAACTGCAATTTGCCGAAGACGTTGTCACGGGCAAAGATGTTGATGTTCTCGTAGGTTCTCCACCATGGGTTCTTCATGGAGATATCCACTTTGTTGGATTTCCAGATAGCCGGATTCATGAAGATTCCATCGAAGCCTGTCATCCAGTAATTGTGCATGTCAGCCAATGGCTGAACGTTGGCCGGAGTGTTGAACAACAGGTCATTCAAGATACTGTTGGAACCCACAACGTTGGCTTTGTTTGGAGAATAGGTGCGGATGTAATTGGCTTCCGCAGTAACTTTTACTTTGTCGGTAATTTTGTATTCCGTAACAAAAGTGATGGATTTCTGAGTTGTCTTGGTATTGGGCATTACACCAGTATTGGCCATGTTGCTCAAAGACAGACGGAATGAACCCTTGTCGTAGTTTCCTGTAACAGCGATGTTGGTTGTAGAGGTTGTTCCGGTCTGGAGGAATGCTTTCATACGATCTTCGTTGGCTGATCTCATCGGACCTGTCACGAATTTCTGTTGTTTGATATCCCAATACTCACCCGTATAGGAACCATCCAATTTAGGTCCGTAAGTATCGGTGTTGTCACTCTGCCATTCATAAGAGCGTTCGCCCTGTCCGTAAAGAGCCTGTTGTTGAAGGAAGTTGTAGGGAGTATCCCAGGTTGTAGAATTGGAAACACTCACGCCAATCCCTTTTTTACCACCTTTTCCTGATTTGGTTGTGATCATCACAACACCGTTACCACCTTCTGAACCGTAAAGGGCACCTGCACTACCACCTTTCAAAATGGTGATGCTTTCGATGTCTTGCGGGTTCAATTGGGAAAGAATGTTACCGAAGTCAACACCGTTCTGAGATGTAAATGTCTGGGTTCCAACAGGAATACCATCAATTACATAAAGCGGCTGACCTTTCACTGAAACGTTTGCATCCGAAGATGAAGGCATAGCTGTCGTACCACGAATGTTAACAAGAACCGAAGAAGTCGGATCACTACTCATGGAGGTGATGTTTACCCCACTGACTTTTCCATCCAGCGACTTCATCAGGTTGTTGTTACCACCCTTGACCAAATCGTCATTCTTTACCTCACTCACAGAATAAGCAAGCGATTTTTTGGCCTTCGTAATACCCATTGCGGTTACAACCACCTCTTCAACCCCGACGGCAGAAGTTTTCAATTGAACGTTAATAGTTTTATTCGACCCCACAGCCACTTCCGAATTCAGCATTCCGACGAACGAGACTACCAATCTGGCATTAGCAGGGACTGAAAGGGTATATTTCCCATTGATGTCAGTAATGACACCCTTTGTCGTACCCTTCACGACAACGCTTGCACCAGGTAGAGGAGCCCCGGTATCATCAGTTACCGTTCCGGTAATTGAATTTTGCGCCAACACGCTGTTAACAAACAGCACAAAAAGGCACATCAGAAAAATTCCAATGATTTTTTTAGACATGTGACGTTAAATGATTAGTTAATAGATGTTAATTACGGCGTAAATGTAAGATAATTTTTACATAATTTGGGATTGGTATCATTCCAATTTTAGAAATATTGAAATAAATTATCAACAAATATTTATAGTGCTGAATATTAGTTCATTAATTACATGTTAATAGCGGATACCCGTTTGATATTTTATAAAATCCAAAATTTTTACAATCCGTTCAGAAAGTTTAAAATTCATAATATCACTCTCTATCAGGCCTTTATCGAGACAAGACATCACTTCAATTGCTTCCAGTTTTAGACCTGATTTTTCAGGTTCATAGCATATTTTTCTCATTTTTTCACCAAAGGGATGGATCTCCAACCACTGTTCGGTGATATTGTTCCGGCGAAGTTTCAGCATTCCTTTTTC
>JAJTBP010000226.1 GCA_021286825.1 Marinilabiliales bacterium
CCGGATCACCGGGATCGGACATTTGAATGCCAAAGAGGGCAGCTTGCTGACAGGCCCTTGCAACCAGAGAGGCTTCGGCCGGATGAATCTGACAGGTAAGGTTCCATTTCGATTCCGCAAACCGATTGCCCATCAAATGGTCAAAATGGCCGTGCGTATTCAACAAATGAACCCTTTTTAATCCTTGTCGGTCAACGAAATAGTCTAGTTCGTCCTCCTCGTCGGCATCATTACAAGCCGGGTCTATCAAGACCGCTTCGCCTGTTTCATCCCATAGGAGATATGCATTGACCGACACCGGATTGAATGTAAACCGCTTGATTTGAATCATCTTATCTGTTTTGTCCGGCAACACCGGGAAGCATGGGAACAAAAAGGAAATCACCCCGTTCCTCCACGCTGTATTCATTTTCGGATTCCCTGATGACCACCTTCATGACTTGATGCTGTGTGGTCCCTACCGGAATGACCATTCTTCCACCCACCACAAGCTGTTTCACCAGATCCTGTGGAATGGTAGTGGCACCAGCCGTCACAATGATGCCGTCAAATGGACCGTAAGTAGGCAACCCCTTGTAACCATCGCCAAAAAAGAATTGCGGATGATATCCCAATGAAGGCAAAAGTTTCTGAGCCTTTTCATACAATTCTCGCTGTCTTTCAATGGTATAGAGGGTTACTCCCAGCTCGCAGAGAACGGCTGCCTGATAACCTGAGCCTGTGCCGACCTCCAGAACTTTGGCAAATCGCTTCAATTGCAGACAGTCGGTCTGGAAAGCGACTGTATAAGGTTGTGATATGGTCTGACCGGCACCAATGGGAAATGCTCTGTCTGAATAGGCAAAATTGATGAATCCATTGTCCATGAACAGATGTCTGGGAACCCTGCTCATCGCGGAGAGTACGGCATTGTTCTTGATTCCCTTTTCACGAATCCCGTCCACCAATTTTTCCCGCAAACCCTTGTGTTTAAAGGTATCTTCCAAAGAATCTTACATTAGGTATTCTTTAGGCAAAATTACCATTCTGATCGGGTTTTTCAACACCGAAAAGTTGATAAAAAACATAAATGCAAAGATTTGTAAAGTATCCCAAATCAGCCAAAAAACTACATTTACGGCTGTATGTTGCATGGAACCCTTCTTCATCCCACGGAGCAAAACGACTCCATTTCCTTGCTCCTCCATACCCTTCCTGGGGTAAGGTGGGAAAGACTTTGTTTTGACACAAGGAGAAGACTCAACGTGTCGGCAAAAGCTTTGGTCCCCGAACAAAGCAATCTTGTGGTGATCCTTGACACCAACTGTACCCGTTATGGTTTTCTGGAAGAACTGATCAAAAGGGGCTGCCATCTGTTTCTCCCGGAAAAGAACCTGTTGGATCTGGAAGAAATGGCCCGGTTGGTGATGCTCGCTGAAGAGGGGAACACGGCCATTCGGGTCAGGAACGATCTGCTCACCCATCTGGTCGTGCCAGCCACCATCGCATGTGACAACCACACAAAGTTGATCGAGATCCATCAGACAGCTCCAGGTGAATTTGCCCAAATCAAAGAGCTGCTGCACAACAATTTGTTGTTGATCAACAGGATTACGAGAACCGAACCTTCGCGAATCAGTGTCTGCAGCGTTCCCAACGGTGGAGAACATCCGGAGATTTTCAACCTGCACCTCTCTTTTCATGATGGTTCAGCGGCCACCGTGGTGATCTCCTTCCTTGGTAAAAAAAGAGAGCATTCCGTGTGCCTGCATGCCTCGACCGGCACCTCCCATTTCAACCTGAGGAATGGAGAGCTGCTCAAAAAAGGTTTCGAATCCTGGCCATCCACCGATCCGCTATACCTTCAATTACACGCCTTTGTCGACGATCTTACCCAAGAGAGACACAAGAATGCCGGACTGGATGACGAGATGGTCATTTATCGCCTGATTGGAAAAATCTATCGGAAAATGGAATTTAATCTGGAGACCTCCAACTGGTAAAAATCAAATCAATCCCAAGTCGATTTGTTGAACGATGCATTCGATCATCCGGTCTTCCGAATCCGGGCTGTACAACGATTTGAGATCATGGCCGAACAATCGGGCAACGGATTGCCAGAAAAAAGCAGCAAATCCTCCCTTGAACTCCTTGATGATCTCATAAGAGGTCCTGCCGGTTTCCCTGTCCAACAATTTGATCAGGATTTTACCCTCCGAAACCTTCATGGACCTCAACTCCGGTTCATATTCCTTGAAAAGATCCTTTTCCACCGCCTTGACATAATTCTTCCGCTCACGCTCTGTTTTGAAGGAGGCATACACCCGGTCGTATTCGGCCAGCTTTCGCGACGCCAATTTGGCAATCGGATAGACCTTCTTTACCTTGAGTTCCAACAATGAATATTGTCTGAATTGGCGGGGTGTCAAATCCTTCTTGTCCGGAAAAATATCAACCGGCTGCAAATCAAGGTGAATGGCACTATCTGGCCTGACTGTCACTTCGGTGCTTTGGACAGTCTTCTCCTTCGGATCTTGCTGAGCCATGCCCGCAAAAGGAACGAACAGTAGCAAAATCCAATAGAACCGGATTTGATAGTTCAGCAATTTCATAGGTTGCAAATGTAAGAAAGGAATCCGCTTGTTGTCAACCACGACCGGCATCAATATGACCAATTAACATACTTTGAGATGGGAAGATTCGATATCTTTGCAAAAAATAGACGGATCGCCCGGTGAATCGGTACTGGCTCCGATTGGGCTAGCGATCCGAAATTGCCTGACTTTACCCGTCAACTTCACATAGGAGACCCCAAATATGAGCAAGATCAATGTCACATCTGAGATTGGAGAACTGGAAGGAGTAATTCTCCACAGTCCGGGTCCGGAGGTCGAAAATATGACGCCCGAAAATGCCGAAAGGGCATTGTATAGCGACATTCTCAACCTTTCCGTCGCGTCCCGGGAATACTTCGAGTTGAAAGGTGTCCTTTCAAAACTGACGACAACCTACGAAGTCAAGCAACTGCTCTCCGAAACCCTTGCCCAGTCGAATGCCCGTGAAAGATTGATTCGTACGGTTTGCGAACACGAAGGGACACCGGAAGAGATGGGATTCTTGATGGAGATGACACCGGCACAGCTTGCCAGTCAATTGATCGAAGGGGTCGTTCTTCGAAGGGACAACCTTACCCGTTTCCTGAGCAATGAACGATATGCCATTCGTCCCCTCCATAATTTTCTCTTCACACGGGATTCAGCCATCTCCGTCTGGAATGAAGTATTGATCGGCAAAATGGCCAGTAAGGTTCGCGAACGTGAAACCTTTATCATGGAGACCATCTTCCGCGATCACCCTGCCTTTGGCGTGAGCACGATCAACCCGGAAGCAGTGGCTGGATGGAAAAGCAACTACAAAAATGTCTCCATTGAAGGGGGTGACGTTCAAATCGCCAACAGCAAAACCATCCTGGTCGGAAGCGGTGCACGTACCTCCACGGAAGGTATTGATCTGCTAACCGAAATCCTTCGTGCAAAAAAGAGCGACAAGCGAGAGATCATCGTGCAGCAATTACCAATGACTCCCGAATCGTTCATCCACCTCGACATGACCTTCACCTTCCTGGACAGGAACGCCTGTATGGTCTATGAACCGCTGATCCTGCGAAAAACGAAGTACCATACCATTAAAATAACCATCGACAACGGAAAAGTTACCTCCATTCGGGAGGAAGAGAGCCTTCTGAAAGCCTTGGCTAGCTGCGGGATGGATCTGGTTCCAATCAACTGCGGTGGAGATGGTGACCCGTGGAATATGGAACGTGAACAATGGCACAGCGGGGCCAATTTCTTTGCTTTCGCACCGGGTAAAGTGATTGGTTATGCGCGCAATGAACGGACGCTCGAAGAGATGAACAAGCATGGCTTCGAAATCCTGAAAGCGGTAGATGTCATCGGGAACCGGGTGAATCCGGACGATTATGCGCGGGCTGTCATCACCATTGCCGGTTCGGAATTGGCCAGGGGCGGAGGTGGTGCACGATGCATGACCATGCCTGTCAGACGTAAAGAAATCAACTGGTAGCCATGAGAAAGTTGGAAAACAGCGAATTGGGACGCCTCGAAGCCGATGCCTTCAGGCAGGTAAAGAAAGTGCCCATTTGTGTGGTCCTCGACAACGTCAGGAGCAGTCACAACACCGGGTCACTGTTCCGAACCGGAGATGCCTTGCTCATCGAAAAACTCTACCTCTGCGGTATCACTGCCACACCTCCTGACAAAGAGATCCGAAAAACGGCACTGGGTGCTGAGCATACGGTAGAATGGGAATATGCGGCTTCCACGGAAGAGGTGGCGATCCGCCTAAAAAAAGAAGGATATCTTGTCATTGCCATCGAACAGGTCGAAAACAGCATCTCCCTTACCGACTACCTCCCACCGGAAGGGGCTAAACTCGCACTCATTTTTGGCAATGAGGTCAAGGGAGTTCAACAGGAAGTGGTTGACCTATGCGACTTTGCACTCGAAATTCCACAGTACGGAACGAAGCACTCTTTCAATGTGTCGGTCAGTGCAGGGATCGTCTTGTGGGACCTTTTCAACAAAATCGGCCATCAGAGGGTTGGTGAATGAACCATCGGCCGGTCATGGGCAGCTTTGGGGGATGATCGGGCTGTTTTGAGCGATAATCCAATTTTTTTATATTTGCGCTCATGACCATAACGATTAGAAAAGCAGAAACCAAAAAAGACCTCCGTCTTTTTATCCATCTCCCTGCAGAAATCCACAAAGACCACACCAACTGGGTGCCACCACTTTACATGGATGAATGGGAGTACTTTAATCCGAAAAAGAACCCGCTCTTCGAACATTGTGAACACATTCTCCTGCTTGCCTTTCGCGGTGACCAATGCGTTGGCCGATGCATGGGCCTGATCAGCAAAGAATACAACAGGACACACAATGAGAACCATGTGAGGTTTTCCAATCTGGAGACTTACGATGACCCGGAAGTCTTCAATGCACTTGTGAACTACGTCGCTGAGTGGGGAAAATCCTTCGGGATGGATACCATTGTCGGACCGCTTGCCTTCTCTGACAAAGACCCACAGGGATTTTTGATCGAAGGTTATGAGCAACCAGTTGTCATTGCTTCCAATTGCAATTTTCCTTATCTGGTTGACCTGACAGAAAAAGCAGGATTCTCCAAAAAAGTGGATTTGGTGGTATACCAAATCCCCATCCCGGACGAAATCCCAGAGTTGCATCAAAAAATCCTCAAAAGGGTCGAAGACAACAACCAGAACCTGAAGTTGCTGCAATTCACCTCTCGTAAGAAATTGAAACCATTGATTCGTCCGGTTCTTCAATTGGTCAACGAGACATTTACGGATATCTACGGCTTCATCCCTTTCAACGAGAAGGAGATGGATGATTTTGCCAACAAATACCTTTTCCTGATCAATCCCCGCTTTGTCAAGCTGATTGTCAACGAGCAGGATGAGATCATCGCCCTCTTCGTTGCCATGGCCGACATCAGTGAAGGAATCAAAAAGTCAAAGGGGTATCTCTTCCCATTCGGCATCTTCCACATACTGATGGCTGCCAGAAAGACCAAACAGATCAACCTTTTGCTTGGTGCCATCGATCCCCGTTACCAA
>JAJTBP010000227.1 GCA_021286825.1 Marinilabiliales bacterium
CGGACCAACCCGCAGCAGCATGGAACAACACCTGCTGCCCTTCTACCGAAACAAGGTGAAGATCCTCCCCTCGAAACTGGATGCCGGATCGGCAGCCATCGTCGGAGCCAGTGCGCTGGTCTGGAAGGAACTCGACAAAAGGAAATAGTCAACCCATGAAAAGTAGCATATCACCTCAGGTATGCTACTTTTTTTTTATATTCGTTTAACGAAACCAACCTCTCATTACGCAAGCATGAAAAGAGTCATCCTGGTGCGCCATGCGAAAAGTATCCAATACGGATACGATCAGGATTTCGACCGTACCCTGACAGACAACGGGGCAGAGGATGCCCTCCGGATCAGCCAAGAACTGGTCCGTACCGGTTACCTGCCGGATCTTATCATCTCCAGTCCGGCCGTTCGCACCACCCAGACGACCAAGATCTATGCCGATCATATCGGATACCCGGTGGATCAGGTCCGCTACGAAAAGAAGCTCTACTCGGGCATGCATGCCTCCACTTTTCTGCGCATGCTGCATGAACTGGAAGACCGCTTTTCCTCGGTGATGGTCACCGGCCACAATCCCGCCATCTATTACTTCCTGGACCTGCTGCTGCCCGAATTCTATCTGGACGTCCCCACCTGCTCTACTGTCGTGGTGGAATTTGAGATCGACAGCTGGGCCGATCTGACCGAACAGACCGGGAAGATGGCGGCAAGATGGATTCCGGATCTGCTCTGAACGGTCACGAAACCGAAAGCGGCAGTTTCGAGAAGACCCTCCGATCCTTCAACCAGACTTGCTGGAGTAAAAATTGTCGGCAAGGCTTCTCAATCTCAGGATAGTCTGTTACTTTTGTTCCTACGGATAACCCACAACCCATCCCATGAGTGACCTCATCGCCCGACTGCTGGAAGCCGTTGAATTCGGCAAAATCGATCAGAAATCACCCTTCCCGCCCCAAATGAGGGGAATGGACGGCGCCCTCGAACTGACAGCCCAGGCTCTGGAGGCCTCCGTCTCACCGGTTGCCATTCTGGAAGAGGCCCTCATCCCGGCCATGGCCAATGTGGGTCGCAAGTTCTCCGAAAACAAGGTGTTTGTCCCCCAGATGCTGATGTCTGCCAAAGCCATGGGCGTTTCGATGGCCCAACTGAAACCCTTTTTCGCCTCCGGCGCCCTACGCAAAAAAGGCACCTTTATCGTTGGCACCGTCAAGGGTGATCTCCACGACATCGGCAAAAACCTCGTAGCCATGATGGTGGAAGGCGGTGGCTGGAGCATCGTCGACCTGGGTGTCGATGTGGGTTCCGACAAATTCATCGAAGCACTCAGAAACCATCCCGGTGCCGCCGTCGGACTCTCGGCCCTGCTGACAACCACCATGGTGAACATGGGCGACATTGTCAAAGGAATCCGGGAACATGCTCCGGCAACCCAAATTCTCGTGGGAGGAGCACCTCTGAATGCCGAATTCTGCCGAAGCATCGGAGCCGACTATTACGCACCGGATCCGCAAACAGCCGTGGAATACCTCAACAGGATTGCCTCCTGAACCTCCACCCCCGCCATCCGCCGAGCTTCCATCCCCGAATCCGTCGCCCAATTTCTGGCCTCTTCCGTGCTTGTGAAGAAGCACTTTCCCCCTCCTGATACCAAGGTCGGGATACCGATCCGCCATGAATAATTTCCGGATCGAATATCCTTTTCCGCCCATCCATCCCCCTCATAGAAAAAATTAGGATCAACGACGAAGCCCCATTGCCGGAGGATATTCTTTTCGAAAAGTAGATGCGAATAGCTTTATATTTATCATAATGTATAGTATTCGCATACCAAACAATGGAATTTTTATCCCATACCCCCTTCAGGTGAAGGGTCATGAGGAGGTGTGACAGCATGGGGATCATACAAAAAAGTGGGAGGATACCGAGTGATTCCGGCTGCTTCGGAAAGGGGGATTCCCATGAGCGGGGAGAAAGGCACGACCGATCAATTTCGGGCAAACGATTCCTGTTGGGCCATCAGAAAGCATGACCGTCTCAGGCATGGGTGTTGGGGTCCGATCGCCTCAGGAAACAAAAGCTTCCTGACCGATCCCCCGTCATCATGGCAAGTAAGACTATTTTTTGAGGGTATAGTGGTAGAGTTGCTCGCCTTTGTGGTTGACAAAACGAAACAACAGTGCATTTCTTTTGACAGAGACGACCGTAACTCCGGGATCGGGATGGCAGAATTGGGTCCCATCGACCGGCTGCACCTCCCTGCTTTGCGAAGCGGAAGAGTTGACGATGTAATGGGTATGGGAACCCTGTGGATGGATGTATTGGAAATTGTGTATGTGCCCGCAAACATACAGGTCTGCCTTCCCTTTTTCAAGGATGGGTTGGAGCCGCGCCTGCATGTCGGCACGTTCCTCCTGTGATTTGCCGGTATCGGCAAAGACCGGATGGTGTCCGATGACCACCTTCCACCGGCAATGGGTAACCGTCAGGGTAGAATCGATGAATCGCAGTTCTTTCGCCATGTCCTGTGCCCCAGCATCCGAAGAACCGGGATCTTTTCGGTACTTATCGATCAGAGGAGCGGTGTCGATGAATAGCAGCAAACACTTTTCATGACTTCCGGGGATCTGTTGTTCGATTGCGTAATAGCGGGCGGGTGCTTTCCACCGACTACTCACCGCCGAGTAAGCCAGGATGGCCGGCACACTCCCCTTGTATTCGTGGTTGCCGGATACGACATACCAGGGCAGCTGCTGCAAGGAGGGAGCCACATAGACCGCCTCGAATTTCAGTTTCCACTCTGGATCCGTAACGGACTTGACCCCATTGTCATGGATGGGATCTCCGGCCACCGCAACAAATGCGAGACGGTGACCATCGGCTATCTGTCCCATGACGGCAGCAATGTTCTGCTGCTGGGATTCGCCGCGACGCCCCATGTCGCTGGCCACAATGAAGTTGAGTGCCCGTTTGGGGAGGGTGGGCAATCCCTTTGGATTTGCCGCGAAGACCAGTGTGAGTGGAAAAAGGAGAAGGGTGAGGAATAGGCTTGATCTTTTCATAAAAAGGGTGTTGGAATGCTGCCAGACGGACAAAGATAAGGATCTCAAAAGAGAGAAAAAGAACCAACCTGTTTTTGGAACCATTCTTCGCAACCAACTGCTCTACCCCATTGCCGGAACCCGGGAGGAAACGATTCGTAGAATGAGCGCTCAGAAGAAACCGTTCTGCAAAATAGCTTATCTTTGAGCGAACGGACGACTGTGTCTGACCCTACCCAAAACACAAAAAGATGAAGAAACCTGCCGTCATTCTCCTGATGATCCTTGCGATCCTGGCCATTCTTTATTCTCAGATGCCTGTCATCGCCTATGGATTTCCCGGCCTTCCCCTGATGATTGCCGCATTGGCGATGTTGTGGATCTTACTCAACCTAAAGGTCGTACCACAGGTTCAGAATCAACAACAAGCCTTTCGGCTGTTGATGATGTCTCCTGTTCCCAAATGGATTCTGGCTGGTGTGATCCTCTACATGACGGCGCTACCGCTGGCCACCTCCTGGTCGCTTTTTCGTTGGGATGATTACCGGCAGCTGATCGGTAAGGTTGAAACGGGTGAAAATCTCTCCAACCACATGGCTCCGATTTCCATTGACAAAATCAGGGTCGTCGACGAATCGCTGGCTGAGTTGCTGGGCGATAAGGTTTTGGGAGCACAACCCGCCCTGGGTAGTCAGGTAAGACTCGGCCGGTTCGTCATTCAAAAGGTACGAAATGAACTCTACTGGGTCGCCCCATTGCTCCATTCCGGTTTCTTCAAGTGGACCAAGAACATGGATGGCTCGCCGGGATATGTCATGGTCAATGCCTGCAATGAAAGAGATGTCAAGTTGGTGCAGGAGGTAAACGGCCACAAAGTGCGGATAAAATACCAACCGGAAGCCTATTTCGGTGATTTTTTGGAGCGTCATCTATACCTGAGTGGCTATTGGAATACCGGACTGACCGACTTCAGTTTTGAAATCGATGATGACGGCAATCCTTTTTGGGTGGTGACCAAATACAGCAAGCAGATCGGCTTTTATGGAGACGATGCCAACGGTGTGGTGGTCATCAATCCGGAAACCGGTCAATGCACCGATTATGGCATCAGCAATGCCCCTGCCTGGATTGACAGAATCCAGCCCGAAGCCTTTGTCTCGGAACAACTCAACGACTGGGGCAATTTCGTAAAGGGCTTTTGGAATTTCTCCAACGAGAACAAATTGAAGACCACACAAGGGCTTTCGCTGGTCTATGGGGAAGACAACCGCGCCTATTGGTACACGGGACTCACCTCTGTTGGTTCGGATGAAGCCACCGTCGGTTTTGCCCTGGTGGATACCCGCACCAAAAAAGCCGTTTGGTACAAGCAGAGTGGAGCAACCGAACACGCTGCCCAAAATTCGGCCATGGGGAAAGTGCAGGAGAAACGCTATTTTGCCTCTCTGCCGATCCCCTACAACATCAACAACATCCCCACCTACATGATGACCCTCAAGGACAATGGCGGGCTGGTCAAGATGTTTGCCATGGTTGCCATCGAGGACTATACGATTGTTGGAGTAGGCAACACGCTGGTAGAGACCTTGATGGCCTATAAAAACGCCTACAACATGGCCGGAAACAAGATCAATCCGAAGAATGCTACCCAGAAGGTGGTGCTGAAGTCGGTCGTGAACCGGATCCATCCCGATATCAAAAATGGCAACAGCTTCTATTACTTTACGGTGGAGGGGATGAACAACATCTTCATTGGATCCTCTCAAATCTCCAATGAAATGCCCGTAACCATGGTTGGGGACAGCATTTCCATCAGTTTTGACAACGACACCAGCGGTCTGATCGACATTTCAGCCTTTAAAAACATCAGTTTAACCCATAAGAAATGAGGCAGGGAGTTACGGGAAGGGCATCCGTTTATTCCGGGCAACGCACTCCACGTCAGAACCTGCCCCATCCTGTCAGCTCCAAGCAAAACCCCTTGACACCATGCAAATCCATCTGATACGGAAAAAATGCCCCGTTTGCGGGAAACGCAATACCCTTCGGTTAATGGCCATTAAGGGGGAAGTCATCAAATGCCCGGGTTGTGGTTCACTGCTTGAAGAGAGCATTTTCCTAAACCTGCTGGGTGTCTTCCTTTTTTTCCTTCTGTTTGGCTTGATCCTCTTCCTACAGGCAAAGACAGGTCGGGACAATCTCCGCGATGCGGGGATACTGATTGTTGCTTTCCTTCTCTATTTCCTCTTCAGAAAACTGAAAACCGTCCAACGGGAGCTGATCATCCGAAACCGGACCACCGGCAGAATATCCTATGTCAGCAAGGCCGAGTGGCAGGAGATCCTGGAGAACAGCCGGGAAAAGGCGCATGATTTTGAAATCGTTGAAGAAAGCTAGATTTGTCGAATCCAAAACAACTGATACAACATTCAATGGAAAGAAAACTCTCTCATGCAGCACTACTGGAACTGAAACGTTGGAATACTCCGACCCTTTACAACGGATGGGAACAGATCACGAAGCACGACAGCAACCGCGACTGTTTCAATCTGGAACCCGTGACCGATTTTATGCCCCACATGGGACCGATGGTGGGCT
>JAJTBP010000228.1 GCA_021286825.1 Marinilabiliales bacterium
TTGAGGAAACAGGCAGGATACACCGGACCGCGCGGATCCTGTTGGAGACGATGATGCCGGCACCATCGTGCAGCGGTGAATTCTTACAGAAAATATTGCTGCTCAGATCCGTGCTGATTTCCGCATCGATGTATTCTCCCGTACGGATGTACTCCTGCAGCTCATTCTCACGCGATATGACGATCAATGCACCGGTGCCATTCTGTGCCATCTGGATACAGGCATCGGCAATTGATTTCACCCCGGCTGGCGAAATGTTGCGAAACTGACCGGTAAAGAGCGACTCAATGGAGACCTTCTTGTTGTTCCGATAGCTGTTGCCCAGCATCAGCAGGAACCTTCTGATCTCCGGTTGGAACACCACGATGAGTGCTACAATTCCGACCCCAAACAGTTCGCTAAGAATGGAACCCAGCAGTTCCATCTTGAGGGCTTTTACAACGACCCAGACGACAAAGACAATGAAAATCCCAAGAAAGATGCTGAAGGTAACGGTACCGCGAACCAACCGGTAGAGTTCATAAAACAGGACAGAGACAAAGAGGATGTCGAGTACATCCAATATCTTCAGGTGAATAAACAGCTCTGTCATGACATCATGGTTATTTAAGTTGCCCAACCAACCGAATGGCCTCTAGGGCCTCCTTCACGTCGTGAACCCGCAGGATATCAGCTCCTCCAAGCAATGCCAGGGTGTTCAGTACGGTGGTGCCGTTCAGGCTATCCTCCGGAGTAATCCCCAGTTGTTTCCAGATCATGGTCTTACGGGAGAGTCCGGCCACCAAAGGTAATTCAAAAAGTCGAAAGGCATCCAGTCTGTTGAGCAGTTCGTAATTGTGTACCGCCAGCTTCCCAAAACCAAAACCCGGATCCAACAAAATATCCTGAACACCCAACAGTTTGAGTTGATTCACCGATTCGGAGAGTTCCCGGATCACCTCTCCCACGACATTCGAATAGACAGGGTTGTGCTGCATGGTCTGAGGTGTTCCCTGGATGTGCATCAGAAGATAGGGCAAACCCAGCCGAGCCACCATGGCAAACATCTGCGGATCCATTTTACCGCCCGAAATGTCATTGACGATGACATCGCCTGCAACATCCACGATTTGCCGGACCACCTCCGATCGCCAGGTATCCACCGACAGGGTAACCTCAGGAAAATGTTGGCGAATAGAGGCCAATGGTTTCAACAACCGCTCCAGCTCATCCCGTTCCGATACCTCTGCGGCACCCGGTCGCGTGGAGACGGCCCCCACATCCAGGATGAAAGCCCCCTCTGCCAACATCTGCTCAACACGGTTCAACACCGCTGGCTCGCTGCCATAACGGCCCCCGTCGAAAAAGGAATCGGGCGTCAGGTTCAGAATGCCCATGACGACTGGCTGATCAAGGGTGATCAAACGGCCATTAAGACAGAAACTTCTCTTTTTGCGGTAAAAGGGCTGATCATTTTTGTTGACAAGCATGACAGTTCGGGTTGGGATTTTCGCAACAACAGGAAATCCTTTGCATGGACCTCAACGGATACAAAAATAGCAAATCTGTCGAGATCCATCCGAGCTCTCCGGGCCTGCCAATGAATTTGATGCGCTCGTTGGTCCTTGCTGCAGAATTTCCTTCGACATTGTCCCCCCAACACACCATTTCCACCTAAATTTATATCTTTGATGCGGACATGCCCCTTTCGGAAACGGCCGTGCGGAGGTGCCATCATTCGCCTCTTTTCGGTCCAAACAATGCCTTCGGCGGATCGCATGTCAGACATTTTGTTCAATTTTCATCCGACAACCAACAGTGATCACCAACGTGGAAAACACAAAACTACAATACGAAGAGGTAATCAGGCTTTGCCACCAGGTCTTTGTCAAGAAGATGAAAGATTACGGGACTGCCTGGAGAATTCTGAGACCCACCTCCATGACCGATCAGATTCTGATCAAAGCCAGGAGAATCCGTCACATCGAGGAAAAAGGGACAACCCGAATCAATGAAGACGCTCGCTCTGAATTCATTGGCATCATCAACTATTGCGCCATGGCCCTCATCCAGTTGGAAGTAGCGGACGCCGCAGAAGAGATGCCCCCGGCCCTGGCCGAGGCAAAATATCTGGCCGGACTCGAGACAACGAAGAACCTGATGCTCGACAAGAATCACGATTATGACGAAGCCTGGCGTGTCATGCGCATCAGTTCCTTCACCGATCTGATCCTGATGAAACTGAAAAGAATCAAGCAAATTGAAGACAACCAAGGTCTCACGGAGGTTTCCGAAGGGGTGGATGCCAATCTGATGGACATCATCAATTACGCCGTGTTTGCCTTGATCAAAATGGACTCTGCCGACGAAAAATGAAACAGCTCACCACCCTATCGCGCTGGCTTTTCGGCCTGGTATTCATCTTTTCGGGTTTTGTGAAAGGAATCGATCCCCATGGGCTCGAATACAAATTGGTGGACTACCTCAATGCAGCAGGTCTGACGGCCTTGACTCCACTGGCGCTGGTGGCCTCCTGGCTGCTCCCCTTTGCCGAGTTCTTCATCGGAGCCACCCTGTTGCTCTGTGTCAGAATCCGCATCAGTTCCTTGTTTGGACTGATCTTCATGGCCTTCTTTACGCCATTTACGCTCTATGTCGCCCTCCGGAATCCCGTCACGGATTGTGGTTGTTTCGGAGATGCCCTGGTGATCACGAACTGGGAGACCTTCTTCAAGAACATCCTGCTCTCGGCCATGATCCTGCTGGTCTTCCTGAGAAGAAAAGCGATAGAACCGGCTTTTCTGGCCAAATGGAGACCCTACCGGCTGACCCTCCTCACCACCCTTTACGCCGGATTTGTCATCTGGTCGGCTTGGTATGAGCCAGTATTTGATTTCAGACCCTACAAGATGGGCGTCAACATCCCTGCCGGAATGAAGATGCCCCCCGGGATGAAAGGCGATGAATACAGCAACACTTTCCTCTACCGAAACAAAAAAAGCAATGAGGTAAAGAAATTTACCGACAAAAACTATCCCTGGCAAGATACGCTCAATTGGAAGTTTGAATCGATGGGAGAGGCCATTCTCGTCAAGAAGGGGTACACCCCTCCGATTCATGATTTTCAGATCCGTACGGCTCCGGGCGACGACGTCACCAGTTTCTTCTTTGCCGACGACAAGCCTACCTTCTTTCTCATTGCCCCCAACCTTCAGAAGAGCTCCTTGAGGAATCAGGGAAAGATCAATGGATTGGCTGTCTGGGCTAGGTTTTCAGGTTATAAGTTTGTCTGTCTCACCTCAACGACCGGAAAATACCTGGAAGATTTCAAGATGGAGGCAAAGCCAACCTACGATTTTCTTTTCTGCGATGAAGTGACCTTGAAGACCATCCTGAGAAGCAATCCAGGTTTGTTGTATCTCAAATCCGGTACCATCCTCGGCAAATGGTCGCACAATGCACTTCCTTCGACGGAGGAGATGACGCGAATCCTGGGTAAAGTGACCAAATAGTTAAATCAAACCTACTCCCTGAAACGAGGCAATCAATTCAAAGGCTGATCATTATCTTTGCAAACATATTATCAACTTCAATTCGAAAACATACGCACCATGAGAAAAAAGATTGTAGCAGGCAACTGGAAATGCAATACCACCTTGAGCGAAGGCATCGCTCTTGCCAAACAGGTCAACCAACTCGTCGCTGAACGTGGCAACAAGGAGACCGTTGTGGTCCTGGGAACTCCTTTCACACACCTCGCCAGTGTAGCCGCCGTTGTGGATCCGGCAAGGGTATCCGTTTCTGCACAAAACTGTGCCGCAGAACCCAAAGGCGCCTTTACCGGAGAGGTTTCTGTCGCCATGATTCAATCAACAGGTGCCACCTATGTCATTCTCGGACACTCTGAGCGTCGTGAATATTATCACGAAACCAGCGCCATCCTGAACAAGAAGGTAGCCCTTACCCTTGCACAGGGACTCACCCCAATCTATTGCTGCGGTGAAGCCCTCGAAATCAGGGAAGCCGGAACACAGAATGCCTTCGTTCAGCAACAGCTGGAAGAGACCATCTTTTTGCTTTCACCGGAGGATTTCGGTAAAATCGTGATTGCCTACGAGCCGATCTGGGCCATTGGAACCGGACGTACCGCCAGCTCCCAGCAGGCACAGGAGATGCTTGCCTTTATCCGTGGCTTGATCGTCGCCAAATTTGGCGAAGCAGCCGCTGCTGCATGCTCCATTCTGTATGGTGGATCCTGCAGTCCGGCAAATGCCCAGGAACTGTTCAGCCAGCCTGATATCGATGGCGGACTGATCGGCGGTGCCTCACTCAAGGCCGAAGATTTTCTGGCCATCGTGAATGCCTTCTGACGAACATTCGACCCTGGATACAAACGCACGAAGGAAGGCTACCGGCCACCTTCGTGCGTTTTTTTTTACTTTTAGACCTGGATTGCGTAAGCAGAGAAAAGTCCCGGAATGAGAAATCCTATCCCCCTCCTAATCGTCTTGATGCTGCTCTCCGTTGGGACACTTGCCCACAACCTGAAAGGGAGTGTGAAAGACAAGAACGGACAGCCCATTCCCTTTGCCACGGTGTTCTTCAAGGAAATTGCCCAAGGCACGGCTGCCAACGAGCAGGGGAATTTTGAAATAGACCTGCCCAAGGGTCGATATACCCTCACCTGCCGAAGCCTGGGATTCCAACCCAAAACGGAATCCATTACCCTGACCGGAAAGGGACTCCTGCTCTCGATTCAGCTGGATGAACAGGTGCAGGAACTCTCAGAAATTACGGTTCATGCTGGAATTGACCTGGCCTTGCCCATCATGCGGAAAGTAATCAGCCTCTCCTATCTGCACCTCAACCAGGTAGAGCAATACCTTGCCACCGTCTATCTCAAGGGTACCCTGAAGGTGGAAAACATTCCGGCCTTCTTTCGCAGTCAGCTCAAAAAACAAAACATCACACTGCAATCCGGTGACGTACTGGTTCAGGAGAGTGTAAGCACCATCCAGTTTGTGGCTCCCGAAAAATACAACCTTGAGGTGAAATCGATCCGATCCACCTTCCCAAAGGGAATTGATTTCCAAGCCACCAACATGCTGGGATCCAGCCTCTACCAGGATCATATCGATGCGATGATCTCGCCGGTCGGAAGGAGTGCCTTTTCCCATTATGATTTCAAATTCGAGGGTTTCAGTTACGAAGGAAAACAGATCGTCAACAAGATCCGCGTCACACCCAAAAGAAAAAGCAAACTGCTCTTCGAAGGGTACCTATGGATCATGGAAAACGACTGGTGCCTGAAGCAGGCAGACCTTAGCTTCGAAACCCCCTTTGGCACCGTCCATCTGTACACCACCTATGATGAAGTGCAGCCTTCGGTCTGGTTGCCCGTTAGCCATCGATTTTCTTTTGAAGCGGGCATGCTGGGGCTCAAGGGAAATGGTCAATTCTCCACTTCAGTCAAATATGATGAGTTGAAACTGAACAAAGAGGTGATGGCCCTGGTGAACAAACCGGTGTCTCAACCAATGGCCGCCGAAACGCCCAAAGCTGCGGCAGTGGTCCCTGCAAAAAAGGCGAAAAGAGCCGCCACCTCTGAAAAGAGGCTTGACAAAATAG
>JAJTBP010000229.1 GCA_021286825.1 Marinilabiliales bacterium
TGAAGAAGATCAACACCTTTACCGACTTCATCGATTGCGGAGAATTCCTGATTCAGCAGAAATATACTGCAAGGGAACACCTCTATGCCATGGGTGGAAGTGCGGGAGGACTGCTCATGGGTGCAGTGGTCAACATGGCACCTACCCTATGGAATGGGGTGATTGCTCAGGTTCCTTTTGTGGATGTGGTCAACACCATGCTGGATGAGAGCATCCCGCTGACGACCAACGAATTTGACGAATGGGGCAACCCCAAGGAAAAGGAGGCCTATTTTTATATGAAAAGTTATGCTCCCTATGAGAATGTTGAAAGGAAAGCCTATCCCAATCTTTTGGTCACCACAGGATTGCATGACAGTCAGGTCCAATATTTTGAGCCGGCCAAATGGGTCGCCCGATTGCGTGACCTCAAGACCGACCACAACCTGCTGCTCTTCCACATCAACATGGATTTTGGCCACGGGGGTGCAAGCGGCAGGTTTGACTACCTCAAAGACATTGCCCTGAATTATGCCTTCCTTTTCAGACTGGAAGGAATCAACAAGTAAAGATGGAAACCTTTGCAGAACGGGTCATCGACTTCAACCGGACGCTTGATTTTACTGGAAAACTGCCTGCCGGGATCGCCATCATGAACCCTTTTCGGGAGAACGGGGAGATCCTTCCCATTTCTTCCGTGTTCTATCGGAAATATTATGACGACAACCGGCCAAGGCACATCATTCTGGGCATCAATCCCGGCCGGTTTGGGGCGGGTGTAACCGGCATTCCATTCACCGATACCAAGCGGTTGCAGGATCCCTGTGGCATTCCCTACCGGGGAAAGCAGACCCATGAACCCTCCTCCGTATTTGTTTACGATGTGATTCGTGCCTACGGCGGACCGGAGGCTTTCTATGCCGATTTTTACATCAACTCGGTATTCCCCCTGGGCTTTGTGACGAAAGATGCGACCGGGAAGGAGAAAAACTACAATTACTACGACTCACGGGAACTGACAGAGGCAGTCTACGACTTCGGCGTCGCCAGCCTCAGGCAACAGCTGGCGATGGGCATCGAAACCGATGTGGCATTTGTTTTCGGAACCGGAAAAAATGAAAAATTCATTCGGGCCCTGAACGAAAAACATGGCTTCTTCGGTGAGTTGATTGCCCTGGAACACCCACGGTTTGTGATGCAATACCGGTCGAAGTACAAGGCGGAATACATCGGAAAATACCTGAAGGCTTTTGAAAAAATCAGGAAACCATGAGGAATTACCTGTGGAGAACATGCTGTCTGATGGCTTTATGGATGGCCTGTACGAACCCGAATCCGCGGTCCGGGAGAGACAATTTCCGGTCCGAACGGCGGCCGGTTGACACCATTGGATTTGCCCATCTCGATTGGCAGGTCGATTCGGTTATGGCCCGCATCGGTAGAATATCTCCTGCCGATACTTGCCATTCCGATACTACGGCATGCTGGCGGGTAGCCATCTGTCCGCATGACGACTATACCTATGTGGGAAGGAGCTATCCGGCGGTACTCAGGCACTTCCGGGCCAAGCATGTGATTCTGTTCGGAGTTGCCCACAAAGCCCGGCAGTTGAACATCTCCGATAAAATTGTATTCGACCGGTATACCCGATGGCACGGCCCGTATGGACCCATCGCCGTTTCCAAATTACGTGAAGATTTGATCAAACGGTTGCCCTCCGATGTCGCCATGACGAGCGACACCCTTCAAACGGTCGAACATTCGCTGGAAAGCATGCTCCCCATCTTGCAACACCTCAACCGGGATGCGGAGATATTGCCCATCCTGGTTCCGGCCATGTCCATGGAGCGCAGCCGTTTGATCGCGGGTCGCGTAGCTTCGGCACTGGCTGAGATCATGAAAGAAGAGCATCTGGAGTGGGGCAAGGACATCGCCCTGCTGATTACCACCGATGCCGTTCATTATGGCGACGAAGGGTGGAACGGGAAGAACATGGCACCCTATGGGGTTGACAGCTCCGGATATGCCCAGGCAGTCGCACGGGAACAGCAGATCATCGACAGTTGCCTGACCGGCACAATGACCCCTGAAAAGATCAGCTTGTTTTCTGCCAGCACAGTCCGGGCCGATGATTACCGCGAATACCGTTGGACTTGGTGTGGCCGGTACAGTCTGCCAACAGGGTTGATGGTCGCCAACGACCTCCGGGAGCTCCTGGGAGCAAAAGCCCTTTGGGGAAATTCGCTCGGGTACAGCACAAGCATCGATCACAAACCGTTGCCCGTGGATGATCTCCTAATGGGAAGGACAGCCCCCGCCAATCTGCACCATTGGGCTGGATATGCCGCCATCGGATACCCATAACCCGCGTCGGATGCCGAGACTGACTCATCCTGATGCTTGTTTACTTTTTCTGTAAACCCATTTCAGGACAAGTCACTACCCCATGCTCCATGCTCCATGCCCCATGCCCCATGCCTTTCCCTCCATGCTCCATGCCCCATGCTTTGTCCGGCCGAAATGATCATTTGCTACCCCGGCAGCCTGAACCCGCGGCCGGTTCTTCTCCTACATCCTCCATTTCTACAAACCTTTAACCGCTCCGCGGTTTGGAAAAATCAAGCCCCCCTTCTTCCGGTCACCAGTCTCCGGTTTCCGGTTTCCTGTTTCCCACAAGCTACCCACAACGGTAGCATCATGCCTACCGCCCATGCCCCATGCCCCATGCCCCATGCTTTTCCCGTCTCCTGTCTCCCGTCTCCTGTCTCCCTCATTCCTCTCCGTACCAGTTGATCTGGCGGGAAACGTGCATCACGAAGGCAAGGATCAGGAAGAGACCAATGCTTCCGGCCAACAGGGCATAATCCTGCAACTGGAGAATGGTGAAGAGAAAGAGATACAGTCCTGCCTGTAACCCGGCAATCAGTAGGGTCATCCGCCTCTCTGCCAGAATGGCCTTTGCATACCAGGCAATCAGAAGGGTGACTGCAGAGGCAGAGATCAGATAGGCAGCGTTGAAGCCAATCTGCTCGGAGATAGAGATCAACAGAGAATAGAAGATCAACAAGGCAAAGGCCACCAGTGTGTACTGAAAGGGATGGATCCGCTTGCGACTCCTGATCTCCATGAAAAGGAAAATAATGAAATTCAGGGCAATGAAGAGGATTGCATATTTAGCCGATCGCATGGATTTCTGGTAATGATCGACCGGTATCAGCAATTCCACGCCCGATTTGGCTCCATGGGTCTCAAATTTCCTGTCGACCCATTGTTGCGGGAAATTTCTGTTGAGATGCGTCACCGTCCAGGAGGCGGTAAATCCTGACTCGGAAACCTCACGTGTAACCGGCAGGAAACTCCCGGTAAAGCCAGGCTCAGACCATGTGGATTTTAGGGTAACATCCGTGGTCTTGCCCAATGCCTCCACAGAAAGATCTTCTGATCCGCTCACCACCAGGTCCATTGAAAACGCAAAGGATTTGCGCAGGTCGACCGTACCCGCCTTGACCGTGATTCCCGAGGGGAACAGATCGGTATCGGCTACCCCAGGTTCAACCTTGCATTTTTGTCCGTTGAGTACCAGCTCCGGCATGTTCCGAATGCCCCGGACATCCGATAAACCGATCGTAAAATAGGCAGCCTCCCAATTGAAACGGGCATTCTCCAGATCCAGAAGGGATAGATCCGGCTGAACAAAAGTCCCCTGAATCTTGAAGTGTCCCTGATAAACCACCACCTTGTAGATGCTGCGCATCCGGGTCTCCGGCATCAATTCTCCTTCCGTATGGAGGGTCTCCGGCAGGAAATGGGCGACCCCATGTCGCTCCGTTCCCTTTTCATCCTTGCCATTTTTCTCCTCTACAACATAGGGAATGTTCAGTACCGGACCAGCAATTACCTGCTTGCCTCCCCATTGCTGGTAAATTTCCTTTTTTACCTTGTCGCTCAACTCCATCCGTTCCCTGACAAGCTCCTGGATCAGGATGCTGGGGATCAGTAACAGAATGGCAAGTACCGATACAATGATCATTTTGACACTGTAACTGTTCAAAAAAGATTGAATGCTTCTCGTTTCCATAATTTGAATAAAAGTACTTTGTTTTTCAAAGTTATTAATGAAAAAAATTTATTTATTGCTGATCAATGCTTCCAATGCGGCCAGGTGTTGTTGGAACAGCTCCTTCCCATGCGGTGTAGCCCGATAGGTGGTACTCGGCTTTCTTCCCACAAATTGTTTGCTCACCACAATGATCTCCTGTTGTTCAAGTGCTTTCAGATGACTGGCGAGATTCCCGTCTGTCAGCTCCAACAGCTCTTTCAAGGCGTTGAAATCCACCGACTCATTTACCATGAGGACCGACATGATTCCAAGCCGGATGCGGCTGTCGAACACTTTCTGAAGATTAGCAATCAGATTTTTCACCCGTAATTGTTGTTAATGAATACTTTCAAATAAGCCCATTCGGGACATCCTCTACTCACCGTTCATACCTATGGTACATCAACGCACCATAAATGATGTGGAAGATTCCAAAACCCGCGCTCCAGATGACGAGATCAAATGCGACCAGGTAAACTGCCAAAAAACCAAGGAGTATCTGAATCAGTCCCAGGTAATGCAACTCCCCAAAAGTAAATTTCCCCACATTCACCAGGGCAAGTCCGTAAAAAACCATGGATGCCGGAATGACAAGCCCCTCCATCTTCCCTTGAATCAGGACAAAACAGAAGATCCCCCCTGTCGCCAGAGGAATTAGGAAATGAATCAATGACCGCCGCGTGGTGAGGGTCCATAATGGCTGACCGGCTCGTCCTGCCTTCCGGTAGGAAAAATAGACGGCCCCCAGAAACGCAGCCACCAAAACAGTCAAGGCAACCGACAGCAATCTCGTGGTGAAAAGTCCCCCTGCCAGCGCCTGGGAAAAATTCAGTTGGTTGGGGCCAAGTATGGACCACCAAAGGTATGTGGCACCGGCCAAGGCACAAAAACCGGCAAATACTCCAGATAAACCACTCAATGACAAGAATTTGGATGACCGCTCCATGATGTCACGGATGGCCTGAAGATCTTCTTTGGGGTTGGTAGCAACTGTTTTCATTTAAAAGTACTTTGTATTGCAAAGTTAAAACAAATTTGATTCACACAAATGCTTTTGAAAAAATATTCGAAAAAATTTCGGGAATTGGGGGAACGAAGCAACAATTGGCCGGAAAATTCCTCCCCTGGTACCCATGCAACCACCATTCAAAAGAAAGTGATCCAAAAGGGATCCCATATGCAGGAAAGATGTGTGGTATTAAGCAACTTTAAGGTACATTTGAATGACATGATCCATTTTTGTCAAGACCCCATGAAGTTCCGCAATCTGTTCTTCTGTCGCACCAACCTGCCCATCTGCAGATGTGCCATCGCCGGAGTCATCGGGGCAAATTCTTGACATCCGGCTCAAAAAACTTTTGCATGAGAACGATTAAAATTTTGCTGATTACCGCACTCTTTTTCAGTCTGGCGGATCTCCGGGCCGCAGATGGGTATGCCCTATGGCTGGGATACTCCCGATTGCCTGAACCGATGGCGACCCGGTACCGTGAACAACTCACGGGTTATCTTGTCCATGGCAAT
>JAJTBP010000230.1 GCA_021286825.1 Marinilabiliales bacterium
GGGCTATTTTTTGGAAGGGACGGGAGGCGTATTATGGCTAAAGTTGCTCTTTTTACGACACTTTCCTGAAAACACCACCGCTGATGCTCCTGTGATCTGGTGAAGGTAAAGCGGATCGTATGGCTGTTTGCATAGGGCCAGGATCGGCAGTAAGGTGTGACGGGAGGACGACATTTAAAAATCAAATCAACTATGGCAACGAACAGATTAATCGGAGATCTCCCCAAGGTTGGAATCAGGCCTGTAATCGATGGCAGATTGCTTGGCGTCAGGGAGTCCCTTGAAAAACAGACCATGAATATGGCCCAGGCGGCTGCGGATCTGATCAGTGAAAACCTGCGGTTCCCGAATGGCGCCAAGGTCGAATGTGTGATAGCGGATACCACCATTGGTGGCGTAGCGGAGGCGGCCATGTGTGCCGAAAAGTTTGCCCGTTCGGGTGTGGGTGTCTCCTTGACGGTCTCACCCTGCTGGTGCTACGGAACAGAGGTTATGGATACCGATCCGCTTGTACCCAAAGCCGTTTGGGGATTTAACGGAACGGAACGGCCGGGAGCTGTCTATCTCGCCGCCGCACTTGCCGGATATGCACAAAAGGGATTGCCGGCCTTTGGTATTTATGGCCGGGATGTTCAAGACAAGAAGGATACCTCTATCCCGGACGATGTCAAAGAAAAGATTCTTCGCTTTGTCAAAGCAGGTTTGGCAGTAGCGCAGATGAAGCATAAATCATACCTCTCGCTGGGCGGTATGTCGATGGGAATTGCCGGGTCTTATGTGGATCAGGAGTTTCTGCTGGATTATTTGGGAATTCGGACCGAAGTGGTCGATATGTCTGAACTGGTACGTAGGGCCGAGCGAGGCATTTATGACCCGGAAGAATACCAGAAGGCCCTTGCTTGGGTTAAGGAAAACTGCAAAGAGGGAAAAGATTACAACCATCCGGATAAGCAGGCCAGCCGCGAGCGGAAGGACTGGGAATGGGAGATGGTAGTCAAGATGACCCTTGCTGCCCGAGACCTGATGATTGGGAATCCGAAGCTGAAAGAGCTGGGTTACGGTGAAGAGGCACTCGGACACAACGCCATCATGGGGGGCTTCCAGGGACAGAGAGCCTGGACCGATCACCTGCCCAATGGTGATTTCATGGAGGCCATTCTCAATTCATCCTTTGACTGGAACGGAATCAGGGAAGCCTTCGTCTTTGCCACGGAGAATGACTCATTGAACGGTGTCGCCATGTTGTTTGGCCACTTGCTGACCAATACTGCCCAGATATTTTCGGATGTACGGACCTATTGGAGTCCCGATGCCGTGAAGCGGGTGACCGGGAAGTCCCTGACGGGCAAGGGTGCCCATGGCATCATCCACCTGATCAACTCCGGTTCGACGACGCTCGATGCGACGGGAAAACAGATGCGGGATGGGGTATCCGCCATGAAGCCTTTCTGGGAGATATCAGAAGCAGAGGCCAAGGCTTGTCTGCAAGCCACCGACTGGGCTCCTGGCGATTTGGGTTATTTCCGCGGCGGCGGTTATTCATCCCATTTTAAAACGGAAGGTGAGATGCCGGTTACCATGAGTCGCGTAAACCTGATCAAGGGGATAGGGCCGGTGCTCCAAATTGCTGAAGGATGGACCATTGATCTTCCGAATGAGATTCATACCATTCTGGATGAAAGGACCAATCCGACCTGGCCAACCACCTGGTTTGCCCCTCGTTTGACCGGAGAGGGTGCCTTTGCAGATGTTTACAGTGTGATGGCCAATTGGGGAGCCAATCATGGTGCCATCAGTTATGGTCACATTGGTGCGGATCTGATCTCCCTGGCGTCGATGCTAAGGATCCCTGTTTGCATGCACAATGTTGAGGATGGCAAGATTTTCCGTCCAGCCTCATGGAACGCATTTGGCATGGACAAGGAAGGATCTGATTACCGTGCCTGCGGAACCTATGGTCCGCTCTACGGCAAGACCCGATAGAAACCAATACCGGCTTAGACCGGCAATATATGAAAATGAAGCTATCCTATGCGGGAATCTATTCCGTATGTCTTCTTTTTGTGATCATTTTTAGCAGTACTCGCGTACTGGCCCTGACCCATTGCCGACCGGAAGCATGTGTGTCAGATACCACCTCAGGACCGGCTGCTTCACCGAAGCAGCCGGTCTATTTTGCTGTACCGCTGGCAACATCCAAACCCGTTGTCGACGGGAAACTGGATGATGACTGTTGGAAAAAAGGCAATTGGGCTGGTCATTTTGTGCAATTTATTCCGAATGAAGGAGCGAAGCCGACGGCGCAGACCGAGTTCAATGTGCAATATGATCACAAAAATCTCTATGTTGCCTTGAGGTGCTTTGACAGTGAACCCCAAAAGATCCAGCGTTATTCGGGGGCCAGGGACGAATTTGCCGGAGACATCGCAGGGATCAACTTTGATAGCTATCACGACCGTCGCACAGGTTTCGAATTTTCTGTTACCGCATGGGGGCAGAAGATCGATTTGGTACTTTTCAACTCCATGAACTGGGACTTCAACTGGAATCCGGTCTGGAAGGTGAAGACCGGCCTTGAAGATTCTGCCTGGGTAGCGGAATATGAGATTCCGCTAAGTCAGCTGCGTTACAGCAATGAAAAGGAACAGGTATGGGGTTTGCATCTTTGGCGTTGGATCAACCGGAACCAGGAGGAGAGTGACTGGGAAATACAATCGAAAACAGGACCCGGAATGCTTTACAATTTTGGAGAGTTGAGGGGTATTACCGGATTGAAGAAATCCCAGCGGCTGGAGATCATGCCTTATGCCTTGGGAAAGCTGACGACAGTTGAGAATGAACCGGGCAATCCTTTCACGAAGGGCGGGAAAATCTGGGGAGGCAACGTAGGGTTGGATGCCAAGATCGGACTTAGCAGCAATTTCACCGTGGATCTGACCGTTAACCCGGATTTTGGACAGGTTGAATCGGATCCGTCGGTGATGAATCTGACTGCATTTGAGACCTTCTATGCTGAAAAAAGGCCTTTCTTTCTTGAAGGGGTGACCATCTTCGACTACCAATTCGATAAACAGTCGCTCTTTTATTCCCGCCGAATTGGTCATGCCCCCTCCCGGACCCTTTCATCCGATGGACAGCAGTTTGTCAGTGCTCCGGAGCGAACCTCCATCCTGAGTGCCGTCAAACTGAGCGGAACCAATGCCAAAGGTCTTTCGATCGGATTTGTGCAGAGCTTTACCGGGAATGAATTTGCCCGGGTCAGCGACTTGACGGGAAATGAACACCGGGAAAAGGTGGAACCCCTCACAAGCTACACGGTGATGCGCATCCAGAAGGGATACCATGACGGCAATACGGTCATCGGGGGGATGTGGACGGCTACCAATCGGTTCAATGACGACAGGAATTTGGATTTCCTTGCAAAGAGTGCCTATACCGGTGGTTTGGATCTGCTGCATCACTGGAAGGACAAAAAATATTATCTCGAAGCCAAACTGATTGGGAGTACCGTCAGCGGAACAACTGAGGCGATGAAGGCACTGCAGGAGTCGTCGGCCAGATATTTTCAGCGACCGGGAACGGCTTACCTCAGCCTCGACACCACGATGACCCGGATGAGTGGTCACGGGGGAAAAGTGATGATAGGGAAAGGCTCCAAGGGTTTGTGGAAATATGCCACTGGGGTCACCTGGTTTTCGCCGGGACTTGAGCTCAACGATCTGGGCTATCTGAAGAATGCCGATCAGGTTGATCAGAAAAATACTCTCTCCTACCAGATCGTCAAGCCGGTGGGATTCTTCCGGCAATACAGCGTGAATCTGGAGCAGGTGAACAGCTGGAATTTTGGAGGTTCTTTTCTGGGATCGGGGGCGAATGTGCTGTGGACTTCTGAGTTCAGCAATCTTTGGAACCTGAATGCCAGCTTCAATTTCCGGACGGGTGGACTGGATACCCGGATCCTTCGGGGAGGCAATGCGATGCTCATGCCTGCCACTTTCGGGGCCCTGGGGACCCTCAACGCGGATCAATCCAAGAAATTTACCGGTGGAATTACCTATGATGTGGAGACCCGGGCCTTGAGTTCCCAATCGAGCTATCTGTTGCAACCTTTCCTGACCCTGCGTCCGGCACGGGTACTGAAACTGGGTATCTCTGCAGCCTACCAGCATAACCACGATATCCTGCAATATGTGACCACTGCCGATTACCAGCAGCAAAAAAGATATTTGCTGGGAACCATCTACCAGCAGACATTGGGGTTGACTTTTCGGGCCGATCTGAACCTGACTCCTGAGCTGTCGTTACAATATTATGGTAGTCCGTTTGTCTCAAAGGGCAATTACAGCCATTTCAAGCGGGTGATCAGTCCGGTAGCCAACACCTTTTACGGGCGATTCCAGGAGGTGGCCTATGCCTCCTCTGCCGACGGCAGCTACGGCATCGATGAGAACGGCGATGGAGTGTCGGAATACCGCATTGACAATCCCGATTTCAATTTCTTCCAGTTTCGCTCCAACCTCATTGCCCGTTGGGAATACAGGCTCGGATCTTTTGTCTACCTCGTCTGGTCTTCCGAGCGAACGGCAAACCTCTCTGCCAACGGGAACTTCCTTTCCGGAGCGTTCCGGCAATTCCGGGAGATCTATCCGAAAAATGTGTTCCTGATCAAGCTGAACTACTGGTTCTCGCTATGAAACAGCCAGGCAGGCCCTGCGATCCCCGGAAGGGGAAAAACATTCTTCGCAACAGGGAAGGGTTGATGCTGGCGAAAATCCATTGAAATCTTAAATTTTAAAACCTACAGCCATCATTTTCGTTTAAAGGTATGCACGGGTAGTTTGTCTATGCATAAAATGGTGGAATGGAAAGTAAAGAACCGGAGCTAAAGTGCTCTCTTTCAGGGGAGGAAATATTAAGAGATTACCGCATCGTCGTTCTCAGCAGGCAGTTAAGCATTCTGGGAAGGAAGGAGGTACACCTGGGAAGGGCGCCCTTTGGTATTTTTGGCGACGGCAAGGAACTGGCACAGGTGGCCTATGTCAAAAATTTCAGGCCCGGAGACTGGCGATCGGGCTATTACCGTGACCAGACCTTTCTTTTGGCTGCCGGCATGTTGACTCCCGTGGAATTTTTTGCCCAGTTGTATGGGGATACCTCCAGCGAAAATAATCCCTCGACCGGTGGGAGGAACTTCAACAACCATCATTCGACGCCTAACAGGGGAGCCGACGGTTCCTTTCTTCCTTTGGCCAGCATGTTGAATTCGGCAGCAGATTTGTCGCCCACCGCAGGACAGATGCCCAGGTTGCTGGGATTGGCCCAGGCGAGTAAGCTTGTGCGGGAACATCCCGAATACCTGCCGCTGATTGGCGAATTGGTAAGTGGCAACGAAGTCGCTTTTGGATCCATTGGTGAGTCGAGCACCTCTGAAGGGATGTTTTTTGAGACCATCAACGCGGCTTGCGTGATGCAGATTCCATTGGCCATGGCGATATGGGACAACGGATTTGGCATCAGTGTTCCGGTGGAATTACAGACAGCCAAAGGAAGCATCTCCAAGGTTTTGGAGGGATTCCGGACGA
>JAJTBP010000005.1 GCA_021286825.1 Marinilabiliales bacterium
GACGGGTGCATTGGAAAACATCATCTCACCGATCTGTTCGGGACGGTTGCGGAAATCCATTCGGGGGGATATGTCATCGTTGATGGAGAGCAAAAGCATTTCCGACATCAGTTTTTTCACATCCTGCCAGATGGATTCCAGAACGGAGTCGTTGGTCACACCCGCTTCCACCAGCTCTCTTCCGAAAGTGGCGATACAATCCTGTTCCTGCCAGGCCTCTACCTCCTCTTTGGAGCGATAGGAAGAGGCATCTGAGGGGGAGTGACCACTGTAGCGATAGGTCAGGACCTCCAACAGGACGGGTCCCTTTTTCTCTTCCAGCAGCTGTTTCTTGCGCCGATAGGCATCGATGACGGCCAACGGATTGTAGCCATCCACCCTTTCGGCATGCATCTGGTCGGGATTGACACCGGCGCCGATACGGGCCGCCATACCGTAGCCCATGGTCTCACCGGCTGTCTGACCGCCCATGCCATATTGGTTGTTCATGACGTTGAAGAGGACGGGCAGTCCACCCTTCATCCCTTCTTCCCACAGTTGGGTGAATTGGTCCATGGCAGCGAAGGAGAGCCCTTCCCATACCGGACCGCAGGCCATCGAGGCATCGCCGATGTTGGCTACCACGATACCCGGTTTTCTGTTCACCTTCTTGAACAAAGCCGCACCAACAGCGATGTCCCCACTGCCACCGACGATGGCATTGTTGGGGTAGACTCCAAAGGGCGTAAAAAAGGCATGCATGCTTCCACCCAGCCCTTTGTTAAATCCGGTTTCGCGGGCAAATATCTCTGCCAGCGTTCCGTATATCAAAAATTTGCGTCCCAATTCCCTGACCGATCCCTGGAAGTCCTTTCCGACAATACCCAGGATTTCCCCGCCAAAGAATGAACGCATGATCTCCATCAAATCTGCCTCCTCCAGTTTGTGAAGGGCACTCAGTCCCTTGGCGAGAATCTCACCATGGCTCCTGTGCGATCCGAAGATAAAGTCATCCACCGTTAGGGTGTAGGCCATTCCAACAGCCGAGGCTTCCTGCCCGATCGACAGGTGCGCCGGTCCGGGATGGTCATACCGGATACCACTGTACTCTCCCGTCGTTTTGATCAGGTTGAGCATGGTCTCAAATTCGCGGATCACCACCATGTCGTGGAAAATGCGAATCAGTTCCTCATCTGAGAAATGGGACCGCTCCTCCCGGATGCTTTTGTTGTACTGGTTTACCGGGATGGGACGAAAGGTAATCTGACCGGCCTTTCGGGCCTCCATGGGATCAATAAACTGAATTTTAGGCATTTTGATGTTTTGTAATATGGATTGGATGGGATCCCGATTGACTGGGAAACGGCAGTTACGACGCCGCTGCCCAGACTTGATTGTTTAGCCTTGCAATCAGAATCCGAAAACTGTCTCCTTGAAGATCTCAGACACAGTGGGATGCGGGAAGACTACCTCTTCCATTTCCTTCAGTGTCATTTCCATTTCGATGGCCATACAGGCACCGTAAATCATCTCGCTGGAAGGATTTCCCAGCATGTGGACGCCAAGTACCTCGCCGTATTTTTCACCGACAACGACCTTGCACAAACCGCTTCCGCCTTCATTTTCGGCTACAAAACGGCCCGCATAGGCCATGGGTAATTTGACGACCCGTACCGGAATGTTTTTCTCTTTGGCTTTCTCTTCGGTGAGTCCAACCCCCGAAAACTCCGGATTGGTGTAGACGACACCGGGTATCGCATTGTAACGCATGTGGTCGTTTCTTCCGGCCAGGTTGTTGACCACCACCTCACCCTCGCGGCTGGCGGTATGGGCCAAGAGGGAAAACCCTGTGACATCGCCGGCAGCAAAGACGTTGGGAACATTGGTACGCATTTTTTCATCCACCCGGATTCCGCCTCTGTCGAGTTCGACACCCAGATTTTCGAGTCCGAATCCGGTGGTAACCGGCTTACGACCCACACTCACGAGCACTTTATCCCCTGTGACAGATTCCTTTTTCCCCTCCTTCTCGAAAATGACTTCGGTTCCATGCACCTCGGTGACTTTGGAGGCCAGGTGGAAAGTAACCCCTTTCTTGGCGTAGATTTGACGCATCATGGCACTCATCTCCCGATCCATTCCGGTCAGGATCTCGTCCAGCATCTCAATGACGGTCACTTTGGTTCCCAGTGAATTGAAGAGGCTGGCAAACTCCATGCCAATGACACCACCCCCGATGATGACGAGGGAAGCAGGCGTCTCCTGCAGTTTTAGTATCTCACGATTGGTCAGGATCTGATCACCGGGCGTTGCCAGTCCGGGAATTGGAGGCACGAAGGCTTCGGATCCCGTGCAGATCAGCAGATTGGTGGCAAGGATCTCCTCATCACCCGCTTTGATGGCAATGCCGTTCGAAGATTTTCCGGTGATATAGGCAGCCGTCTTCAGCACGTCGACATGGTTTTCCTTCATCTTGAGGCCCACACCGCCGACCAGTTTCTTGACAACCTTCTCTTTTCTGGACATCATCTTGCCGAAATCGAAGGAGACCTCTTTTGCTTCAATGCCGTATTTGGAACCGCCCACCGCATTGTCATACAATTTGGCACTGTACAACAAGGTCTTGGTTGGGATGCAACCTTCATTCAGACAGACTCCTCCCAAATCACCCTTTTCGATCAGAACGACCTTTATTCCTTTGTGACCGGCACGTTCTGCAGCCACATAACCGGCAGGTCCTCCGCCGATGATGGCCAGATCATAGTTTTTGCTCATGGTTTTTCGCTTAAATGTTAAAGTTCAATGGTTAAGTTTTCGATTTCCGTGGCAATTTGTTTCAAAAATCGGGTAGCTTCGCCACCATCGAGTGCCTGGTGGTTGTAGGTGAGGCTCAATCCCAGGTGCGGAACAAAGGCATAGACCCCGTCGCCGATCTCTTTGGGCCTTGGGATGATGGCATTCACTCCCAAAATGGCAGATTGCGGAAGGTTGATCACAGGGGTGAACATTTCCACTCCGTAGTTGCCAAGATTGGAGATGGTGAAGGTGGCTGCCTCGGAAGAGAGGAGGTCTGGATTGATGCTTCCGTTCCTGCAGGCGCCGGCAATTTCCCGCATTTGGTTGGAGAGTCCCTGGATCGAAAGGTCATCGGCGTTGCGAATCACCGGGACCATCAGGCCACGATCGGTATCCACGGCCAACCCCAAATGAACTTTCTTGAAATATTTCATGGAATCCCCCAGAAAATGGCTGTTGGCCTGGGGATATTGTTTCAGTGCCTTGATGACGGCAAAACAGATCAGATCGTTGAGGGTGATGTTGGTGGGATAGCCCTCCTCTACCGCTTTCTTGACCATCTTACGCAATTGTGACAATCGTCGGGCATCGGCAGAGAGGTGATGCGTCAACTGGGCAGAATTCTGCAAGGATTGGTGCATGGCCTTGGCAATCAGCTTCCTTATATTGGAAAGCTTCTTGATCTCATATTCTGCTGAGGCGGCTACCGGTGCGGCCACGGATGCGGCAATCGGCCGATCCAAATCCCGCGAGGTAATGGTGCCTGCCAGTCCGCTGCCTTCACATCCCGAACAGAGTTGTTCTTCATCGGCCCTTTTGCGGGCAAGGGGCGTCACACGGGGATGACCGGCCAGATAAGCCACAACATCCCTTTCGATGATTCGGCCATTGGGACCACTTCCAGCGATCGCATGAAGATCAGCACCCCTTGCGTTCGCCAGCTTCTTCGCCCTGGGAGAGACAAAAATTTCTCCCTGCCCTTCCTGCTTGTCATTTGCGGCCACGGGCATCGTAACCTTTTCACCGACAGCTGACCCTACCCCCTCCTTCTCCTGCACAGGTGCGGGACTGACAACCGGTGTTGCGGCCGAAGGGGTAACCACTTCCCCCTCCGCTCCAATGAGGCAAACCTCCTGCAGCACAGGAACTTCATCTCCTGGTTCAAAATGGAAAGCCAGAATCACACCATCCACCGGGGCAAATTCTTCGAAGGAGGCTTTGTCCGTCTCATACGCAAAGAGCAGTTCCCCTTTGGCAACCCGCTCACCCACACGTTTGGGTATTTCGGTCAGAATACAACTTTCAACGGATTGCCCCTGCTTGGGCATGATCACTAAAGTAGCCATATAGGTATTTTTTGCAAAAATAGAAAACAGAACTTGTAAACACAAGTAATCAACACATAAAATAACAAATTGTCTATATTATTACTTATTATATTCATTATCAATCAAATAAAAATTTTCAATTTTTTTCTTGTATTTACATTTACATAAAATTTTGCATTATATTTGTGGTTTGCACCCCTCTATCCGATCCGACCCGTGAATCAGCGAAAAGAAGCATCATACAACAGGGAGATACCCCGGCACATCCGGGTGTATGAGGTTGTGAGACAGCACATCAGTGGTGGTGTTTACAGTCCGGGGGATCTTTTGCCCTCAGAGAACGAGCTTTGCCAGTTGCACAAGGTGACCCGGCCCACCGTCCGGAAGGCGCTCGACCGTCTGGCAAACGAAGGGTTTATCGTGCGTCATCAGGGAAAAGGGAGCATTGTCAAGGGGGTGCCAAAAGGGGTGGGCATTCTGGCCATTCAAGGGACAACCTCAGCGGTTGGCAAGGAAAAATTGCTGACGCGCATCATCACAGGGCCCGAAATCCGTTCCTGGACGGAGGCTTTTTCCTTTCCACTCTCCAAGGTGGAGCAGGAATCGGGATGTCTTTATCTGGAAAGGCTCCGCATTGTAGACAACAAGCCGGTATTTTTTGATGTGACGATGATTCCCAACATCAACATGCCGCGCTTCACCTCCAGAAACCTGGAAAACAAATCGCTGTTCGACGTTTTGAGGAAAAATTACCGATTGGAAGTCAAAGGGGGAGAACAACGCATCCTGGCCATCACGGCTGATGAGCGTTTGATGCATTTCTTCGGAGTACCGGCAGGCCATCCCGTCGTCCAGCTCAACAGAAGGATTGAGACCAACCGACCCGGCTTTTTCCTTTACAGCCAAGTCTTCTGCAACACCGACGAATTCGTCCTGAGTGGCAATTTCTGACCCATCCCAGGGTGGTTTCGACGGTCAATCCTTGAGTTCGAAGATGGCCTCGATTTCAACGGCACAGTTCATGGGTAGTCCGGCCACACCAAAGGCGCTTCTGGCTCCCACTCCCTTATCCGGACCAAAGACTTCGGCCATCAATTCGCTACATCCGTTGATGACATAGGGATGTTTGTCGAATCCCGGTGCTGCATTGACCATCCCGAAGATCTTGACAACCCGCGAAATGCCATTCAGTGAGCCCAATTCGTTGCGCAGCGTCGCCAGGATGGCTTTCCCAACGGCTCTGGCCGCTTCCTTGCCCTCCTCAAGGGTCAGCTCCTCGCCTACGCGGCCGATGACCAGATTCCCATCGGGTCCGGTTGGAAGATGTCCCGACAGAAATGCAAGATTTCCGGTGATGACCAAGGGTTTGTACAACCCCTTCGGTGCTGAAACCGGTGGAAGGTTCAGCTGTAAATCGTTTAATCTTTTGTCAAAATCCATGGCAATTGCATCAATCGTTTGACAACAAAGGTACAAAAGTAACCGGTTTTTTTACCGCATCCGCGGATCGGTGACGCAAAATAGCTACATCTGCCGACAATTGAATCCCCTCAGGCGGATGAACCATGGCAAGCAGCAGACCAGCAGGCCCGTCGATCCGCGGAAGCGGAAAAAAAGAACGGTCAGAGCAGATTGTTTTGCTGGAGCAGGTAAACAGATGAAAAGGTAAAGAAAATGACCACGGAGGCGGCAATCAGAATGGCCTCCAGCTCCCTGTGGGTGAGTTTGTTTCGCTGGAAAGGATGAACCGGAAAGATTTTATCCTCCAGATAGACCAACAATTGAAAGATGCCAAATCCCACCAATGAACCCAGCAACATGCCTCCGAGAATATCTCCGGGGTAATGGACTCCAAGGTAAACGCGGGTGGAAGCGATCAACAAGGCCCAGGGAAAGATGAAGAAGGCGTATCGTTTGCTGCGAAAAAGCAGGGCCGAAAAAGTGGCAAAAGAGAAGGCATTGGCGGCATGGGCTGAGACGAAGCCGTAGAGACCTCCCTTCTCAAAAAAAATGTACGCCAGCGGTGCAACGGTGGGATCGTTGGAGGGTCGCAACCGCATCACCGAGTGTTTGATAAGTCCGGAAATCTGGTCGGCCAACAGGATGATCAACACCAGGGAAAGGATGACAGGGATGGATTTCTTGCCATATTTCCGGATGATGACCACCAGTACGACTCCGTAAAAGACGATCCAGGTGGAGGTGAGTGTAAAGAGTGTCATCACATAGTCCATCAGGTGGTTGTGATGACTGTTCAGGGAGAGGAACAAGGATTTGTCCCAGTCGGCAAGTGTCTGAACGAGACCCATGGCAATATCAGGCGTTTAGTAGTTTCCAGATTTCATCCTTGAGCTTTACGATCCCCAACCCCGTCACCGAAGAGATAAAGGCGTGGGGAATGCCCTTGAATTCTTTGCTGATTTCCTTCATCAGCACCTCGTCGAGCATATCGGCCTTCGATAGGGCAACAAACCGCTTTTTGTCGAGCAGTTCCGGATTGAACATATCCAGCTCATGCAGCAGGATATTGAATTCCTCCCGGTGGTTTTTGCTGTCGGCCGGTATCAAAAAGAGCAAAATGGAATTCCGTTCAATGTGGCGAAGGAACCGGAGTCCGAGCCCCCTACCCTCGTGGGCCCCCTCGATGATCCCGGGAATGTCGGCCATCACGAAAGATTGGCTGTCGCGGTGAGCGACCATGCCCAGATTGGGGGTAAGTGTGGTAAAGGGATAATCACCGATCTCCGGTTTTGCCGCAGAGACGACGGAGAGCAGTGTGGACTTTCCTGCATTGGGAAATCCTACCAGCCCCACATCGGCCAAAATTTTCAACTCGAGGATTTTCCAGCCCTCCTCTTCCGGTTCGCCAGGCTGGGCAAACTTGGGCGCTTGCAAGGTGGGAGACTTGAAATTGAAATTCCCCAGTCCGCCCCTGCCGCCGCGCGCCAGAATCCGTGTCTGATCCTGTTCGGTAATCTCGAAAAGAATCTCACCGGTTTCGGCATCCCGGGCCACTGTTCCCAGCGGAACATCCAGATAAATGTCTTCTCCGTCCTTTCCATGACTCCTCGAGGGACCGCCACATTCGCCGGGTTCGGCAAAGACGTGCTTTCTGTATTTCAGATGGAGTAAGGTCCACATCTGGGCATTGCCCCGCAGGATGATGTGACCTCCGCGGCCACCATCACCCCCGTCCGGACCACCCTTGGGGGCAAATTTCTCCCGGCGAAAGTGCCTGGAACCTGCCCCTCCATGGCCTGAACGGCACATGATCTTCACATAATCAACAAAATTCGTATCCGCCATAACTCCATTTACAGTTGCCGCAAAGGTACATACAATCCCGCATTAACGGAAATGACACAAGTTAGTCAATTTTTTGCTCCGCAGAAAGGAATCCCTACCTTTGCTGATGCACTCCTTCACGCTTGCTGCGGAAGGAGAAATCACCGAACAGCGTAATTGGATGACTATGCAAGCGCAAATTTGGAACGAACGATACAAGATAACATCCTACCAGGTTGATTTTCAAAGCAAAATCAAGCCTTCCCATCTCATGCAACTCTTCCAGGAGTCGGCCGGCAACCATGCTGACCACCTGGGGGCAGGCTATCTCCGGCTGATGGAAGAGGGGATGTTCTGGGCCCTCTCCCGCCTGAAGGTGGAGATTGAAAAACTGCCTCTCTGGGGAGAAGAAATCAGGATTGAGACCTGGCCATGCAGCCTTGTGGGACCCTATTTCAGGCGGGATTTTCACATTTATGACGAATCCGGCGCTCTCCTGGCCAGGGGTGTTTCCGGGTGGTTGCTACTCAATGCCGGAACGATGCGGCCCCAGCGAGCCGACAGGCTCATGGTGGAACTGCCGATGAACGAAGGACGCAAAGCCATGGAAGCATTTCCCGATCGCATCAGCAGCACAGCCCTTACTCCTTCCTTCCGAAAGACATTGTATTACAACGAAATAGATGTAAACAACCATGTTAACAACACCCGTTATCTCGATTGGGTCATGGATTGTTTTGACGCAGATTTTTACAGATCCCATGAGCTGAAAAGTTTTGCACTGGAATTTCTGGGGGAAATGCATTGGGGCGACGAGGTGGAACTGAGGTGTGATCTGCAGGAGGATTTCTATGCCGTACATGCCGTTGACCAGCTCTCCCAAAGACCGGCCTTCAAGGCAGAGCTGCAGTGGCAGTGACGAATCATTGCCCTTTCTTCAGACCGCACGTCAGCGGTTTCTTCGTCTGAAGAGGGTGGAGAGAATTTTCTTTCTTCGCCGGATCAGGTTGACACCCTGATCAATGATCGTATTGTCGAAGTCGTGCGCAAACATCATGTCTGAGGTATCATCCGCGGTAGGCGCATAGACCAGTACAAAACTGAATTGCTCGAAATTACGTGCCATCAGACGGGGAATGCTCTCCTGAATCATTTTGTAAGAGACGTTACCACTCCTTGGCAACGGGATGATGACCAGATCGGAAGGGGTCAGCAGGTTGCCTACCTGTAAAAAATCATCCCAGGCGGTAAACTCATTGTATCCCAGGGACACCGAAGAACGCTGTTGCTTGTGAAAAGCCTTTACGCTCTCAAATGTATGGGGATTGGAGAGGAAGAAACAATCGAGTCCCATGGAACTTCCCAATCGGAAAACACGGCTCAGCCAATGGCGGAAGCCATATTCCTTGTCCGAAAACTTGGGACAAAGGACCACGATTCTTTTGTATTGAGCCAGGTTGGCATTGATGCTGGCTACCCACACCGCCTGATCGGTGTTTTCAACGATGTATTTCACGTTGTTCCCGAAGAGCATTTCGGAAAACTGGTTTTTGAGTGCGAATCCGATGACAATTTCCGTAGCAGAAATCTCCTTGGCCACCCGTTTGATGCCTGCTGTCACCTTTTGATCAATGGTAGTCACGATTTCCACCTTTTGATCGATGGCGGCGGCATGGATCATGGCCTTTTCAAGCATCTTCTTGGCCTCCACCAGCTTGGATTTGGCCATGTGGTCGTCATCCACCACTGAAAGGCTGACAATCGGGAATTTGTTTCGGGGCAATCTGATGGCAATGGCAAAATCGATCAGCCTTTCCATCGTAGCCGGATTGGAGATCGGAACCAATATCTTTTGTTCCGTGAAGGGAGAATGAGGCTGTTGGTCTCCCACCTTCTCCTCACGGATCAAGATGCGTTTGCCTGCATTTTCGGTCACAAAGGAGGCGACCAGACAGGTAACCAGAATGAGAACGATTGTGCCGTTCAGTACATTTTCATCGATGATTCCCATCCTGAAGCCCACCATGATGACCGCAAGGGTAGCCGCTGCGTGGGAACTGCTCATCCCGAAGATCAATTGCCGCCAGGTGGCGGGGAAGCGGAAGATTATACCCGTCATCTGGGCTGCCAGAAATTTTCCGAGTATCGCCACGAGGGTGAGGGTACCGGCGACAATCCAGGCCTCCATCCCATGGCTGATGACCTTCAGGTTGATCAGCATCCCGACACTGATCAGGAAGAAGGGAATGAAAATGGCATTCCCGACAAACTCCAACCGATTCATCAGGGAGGAGGTTCTCGGAACAAAACGATTTAGTGCGATTCCTGCGGCAAAGGCACCGATGATGGGCTCCAGTCCGGCTACCTCCGAAAGAAAGGCAGCGAAGAAGACCATGGCCAGGACAAATACAAAATGCGAACGTTTCTCCCCTTCCAGCTTTTTAAAGAACCAGGAGGTAAGCAGCGGAATCAGTAGAAAAACAATCAGCAGAAAGAGCACCACAGAAAGTGCAAAATTCAACCAAAAATGGAGGTTGATCTCTCCTTTGACCGAACCGACAATCACGGCAAAGAGGACCAGTACTGCCGTGTCGGTGAGCATCGTGCCTCCCACCGTGATGGCCACCGCCTCATGACGGGAAATACCCATTCTGCTGACGATTGGATAGGTAACCAGGGTATGTGTGGAAAACATACTGGCAACCAAAAGACTGGCATTGAAGTCAAGACCCAAAAGGTAGCGGCAAACGGGGAATCCGATGGCCATGGGAATCAGGAAGGTGAAGAAACCGAAGACCAGACTCTTGTGCTTGTTGCTTTTGAACTCCTTCAGATCCAGTTCCAATCCGGCGAGGAACATGATGTAGAGCAGGCCGATGGTGGAGAAAAGATCGACAGCCGAATTTTTCTCGATCCAGTCCAACCCGTGCGGACCAATGATCAATCCGGAAAGGATCAGGCCAATGATCCCTGGAATCTTCAGACTTCTCAACAAGATCGGGGCAAGCAGGATGATAAAGAGGATCACTGCGAAAATCAGCACCGAACTGTGAAAGGGTTTTTGAAGCAGATCAATGAGTCTGTCCAGAATCTGGCCCATGGCTACAATTAAGGGGATGAGATCCCCAAAGATACGCAATTGAGCCAAAGCAACAATTGACTTTCGGCATAAGATGGTCTGGCATCAGTCGGCCCTTCCGCACGGCATGAGTTTACCGTACGGAAAGTAACCCGATTCCGGCAATCGATCCCCAATTAATGCCTGACTGTCAGAAATTAGGACGGGATCTCATCCCATGGAACTTACCCCCTTCCCTCTTTCCTTCCCAGCTGTTCAGCGGAAGAGAGCCATTGGTTCCGCTGCTTTTCGGTGGAGGATTTGATGGGTGAAAAAGAGGTGATGTGGACCGGATGAATGCCCGAAAACTGCAGTACACCAATCCGGAGGGAGTTGTGTCCCGGCTTTTTGTTGAACAAGGAATAGTACCAGCGCGGAGAGTCCATGGTGACCAGGATTCGGGCCGACTTACCCTTCAGCAGTTTGTCCCAGAAAGGGGAGTTGTCACGGTAGCGAAAGGCAAAGCCGGGAAGAAAGGTTCTGTCGATGAACCCTTTCAGCAAGGCAGGATAAGTCGACCACCAGTTGGGATAGACAAATACCAGGTGGTCGGCAGTCAGAATTTCCTGCTGGACCCTCAACAAATCGGGTTCAAGGTCCATTCTTTTGTGATAGCCATTTTTCAGGATGGGATCAAATTGAAGATCGATCAGATTGATCCTTACACATTGGGCACCCGATTGGATGGCACCCGATTGATAGCGATCGGCAAGTGCCTCGCAGAAACTACCCTTGACGGGATTGGCATTGATGAGAAGAATTTTTTTCATGATTGAATGGATTGCATCATACTTGGGTTTCACCGTTCATCCAGGCTTTGAACTGAGCACTTCTGGAGCGGCTAACAAAAATTTCGGCATGGGGATTCGCCTTTAACTCCACTTTTAGTTTGAAATTAAAATGGTTGTGAACTTTTCGGATGGCATCGACCGATAGGATGTACTGCCTGTTGACCCGAAAAAACCGCTTTGGATCGAGTCGGTCAGCAAGTTCTTCGATGGAATTGGGAATCAGATGCCTTTTGTTGTCGTGCGTCATCAAAAAGACCGCTTTCTCTTCTGCAAAAATGCAGGCAACCTCATCGATACGCAAGGACACCATGGCATCACCCCTGTTGATGAGAAAACGATCCTTGAAGGCCGGTTGCCACCGACTGCGAAAACTCGAGATCAGTTCTGCCATGCGTGAATCGGTCTCTTTGGGGACAAAATAGTCCCTTACAACCTGGAATTTGTCGAGCGCCGCGGTTAGCTTCTCCTGCTTTACCGGTTTCAACAGGTAGTCGATGCTGTTGTGTTCGAAGGCACGAAGCGCAAATTCATCATAAGCCGTGGTAAAGATGACTGGTGTTACGATCCGGACCTCTTCGAAGATGGAGAAGCTTTTCCCGTCCGCAAGTTGAATGTCCATAAAAATCAGGTCATAGCTCTGGTTCTGGCTCAAATGTTCCACGGCACTCCGAACGGTATCCAAGGGTCCTGTCAGCGTCGCATCGCGAAGAACAGAAAGAATCATCTGGGATAATCTCCTGGCAGCCAACACTTCGTCTTCAATGATCAGTATTTTCATTTCTTGTGATTTGATCTACAACAATTCAATGGTCTTCATCGGCCGATTCACCCTTAGCCGGCCATTTCCCCCTCCGGCAGGTGGAAGAGTGGCAGCAACACGGTAAAATGGCCGTTGTCGCGACTGACCCCAATCTCCTTTCCCGAAAGGAAGAGATAGCGGTTGCGAATGTTCTCCAATCCTATTCCGGTAGAAGGTTCCTTATCCTTTTTGAGACGTATTTCATTTTCCACCCTGATGAATTGGTTGTCTAGCACAGCAATTTCGATTCGGAGGGGATAGGCAAGCGAAATCTCATTGTGCTTGATGGCATTTTCCAGCAGCATCTGTAGGGTGAGCGGTGGAATGGGCCTTGCATGGTAAATTTCCGGAACATCAAAATGCACCGACAATTTTTCCTCGAAACGCTTTTGCTGAATGTAGACATATTCCCGGGCAATGGATAGTTCCTCCTCCAAGGTCACCGTCTCTTTGTCGCGCGACAGCAACATGTAGCGCATGATGCCGGCAATGCTTTCCACATACCTTGAAGCATCGGGATTGTCGTTGACCATCATGGCCAGGGTATTGAGGCTATTGAAAAGGAAATGGGGATTGATCTGGTTGCGTAGGGTATCGTAGCGAGCATCCAGATTGGCTTTTTGCAACGCCTGTGCACGGAGGAGATCTTCCTTCCAATTGATGAAAAATGAGACCGACGCGTAGATGGAACTGATCATAAAGGTGATCAGCAAGGATGCACCTACCAGTCCGAGTTGTATCCCCCTATCGAGATGAAGATGGAGCAACTGACTGACGGCAAGGATCTCACCGGCTTCGACTACCAGCACCAACAGGACCAGGGTAAAAACCTGGAAGAGGATCAGCCGGGTCATTTGGGTAAACATCGAAAACCTTTTGACGGAATATTGAATCAGCATCATGCTCCCGTTCCAAATCAGGGTGGTTCGTACCAAAGAGATCAGAAATGCGGTCAAAAATCCATTTTCCCCAATCGGATAATCCAGTTGAAACCAGGTCGAGAGCAGCGAAATGATCAGAATGGAGCCGTACCGGATGAGGTATTCCCGCCTGCGTGTGGTCTCCGGAACGACCAGCACCTTGCAGATATCGGTCTCTTGATTTGGGTTATTCATTTTCTTTTGTCTGTAGCCTAAAATCTTAACCGGTATTGCATCATCGGAAAAAATCCAAGCTGGTTAACGTTCACTGCCTTGTTTTGTGATTTACTGTACCACTGCATCAGAAAATTATCATGGTTGGTCAGATTTTCTATGTAAAAGACCCATTCCTGCGAGACATGCCTGGAATCAACCCGGTAGCCAAATTTGATATCCGTCTTGAAAAAGGATGGAAACTGCAAACTATAGGCCCGGGTATCATCATATTTTGTGGTATTGGCCGCCTGCGATGCCGCCAAATCAATCGGCGTGTACCGTTTGCCGCCCGCGTAGCTCATTTTGAAATCCACATTGAAAGCAGCATTCCGTTTCATCGGAAACTCTTTCCCGATTAGGAAATTGAAGACGTAGTTGCCGTTAAAGGCGCTGTTTCTTTCCGTCCCATCACTTCCTTTGTATTTGGAGTCAAAGAGAGACAGTGTGGTAAGATAATAAATGTTTTTCGCGAAAAATCTCTCGAGAGTGAATTCCACTCCATAATTCCGGCCGGTTCCTTTGTTGACCAGACTGTCTTCCGTGTTAAGTCCCCAATTGGCACCGGTATTGAGGATGCTGAAGGAGGTTGGACGTTGCTCAACCGGCACGTTGAACAGGGACTGGTAATAGGCCTCGGCCTTGAATCTGGTCTGGGGTGACAACGATCGGTCCCAGCCCACCACAAATTGATTGGATTTTGTAAAACCCAGCTCCCTGTTGGTCTCAATGAGCTGACCCTTGGCATCCCTGCTGCCCAGGAAATAGGTCGACAAGGTCTGGCTGCGGGAATGGAGTCCATAACCCAAAGTAAGCTTCTGTTTGTCCGAAGTCTGCCAGGCCAGGCTGATTCGGGGTTCCAGTGCCGCTGATTGGTTAAGGTCCAGATAGCTGAAATGTATCCCGGGAAGCAGGGAAAGCTGGTTGTTGAATTTGTAAACCATTTGAAAATAGGGTTGAAAGAGGGTAATCCCTTGTCCAATGCCTTTGTGGTCGTCCAGGACGGCCCGCATACTTTGGGTCGACTGGCTAAATTGTTTGGTCAGAAGGTCGAAGCCCATCCGGTCGACAGAAAAGCCGGATTTGATCGTCAATCGACTGCTCAGTTTTGAATTGAGATAGCCACTGAAGGTCGCCCGGTAATCGGCATAGTTGTGATCGATGTTGGAATGGGGCTGACTGTTCACATCCAGCGTATCAATGGTGGTACCGCCTGATTGGTACAAACCCGAGAGAATCAGCTTCAACCTTGTTCGTTCGCTGAGATAAGCCGTATATGAAAGGGCTGAAACGGCCATTCCCGAACGGTTGACCAGATCTTGACCTTCGTCGGAGTACATGTTCTGTTTGTTTCCTCTTTTGCTGTCAAGCATGGAGATGGAACTGAACCCACCCAATCCAAAAAGAGTGATTCTTCCCTTTTTCAGCGGAAAGTTCATTTTAAAAGAGAAATCCTTGTATTTCGGAATTCCGGTGGTTCCCAGGTTGACGATACCATCCATCAGTTCGAGAGTTGAATAACGGAAATTGGCCAGGTAGGAGGATTTATGCTCCTTCGAGAAGGGACCTTCGGTGCCGGCTTCGAAGCCGTTGAAACCGACCTGGAAAAGGTGTTCATGCTTCTGATTGTTGCCATTGCGCAAATTCAGATCGAATACTCCGCTGAGGGCATTCCCATACTGCGCCGGAAAAGCCCCGGTCAGGAAATCACTGTTTTCAAGCAGGTTGTTGTTGAGCATACCAACGGGACCTCCTGTGGTACCATTCTCGGCAAAGTGATTCGGATTGGGTATTTCCACATCTTCAAGTCGCCACAAAAGGCCTGACGGGGAATTTCCACGGATGACGATGTCGTTGCGCTGATCGTTGGAAGAGGATACGCCGGCATAGTTCATGGCCATTCGGGCAACATCCCCTCGGCTTCCGGCATATTTCTCCGTCTCTTCGACCGTGAAGGAACGGGCACTGATGACAGCCATCCGGTTTCTCGGATCTTCTTTGTGAAGGGATGCCTTGACTTCTATTTCACTGCCTGTTACAACCGATTCTTCGAGCTCCGCCTCCACAATCATCTCCTTGACCGAGTTGAGCAACAAGTTCTGGAAGGTGACCGGCTTGTAACCCACAAAAGAAATCCGGATGCTTTGTCTGCCAATGGGCACTTTCTCCAGGCGAAAACTGCCGTCAGCCTGGGAAAGGGTACCCCGCTGCGGAGTAAATCCAAGCAAAACAACCGAAGCACCGGCCAGGGGTTCCTTACTCTCCTTGTCCACCACAACGCCACGGATGGTCTGGGTGGGTTGCGCCGAAGCAAAGAATCCCAAAACGGTCAGCAACCCTGCAACAACATACTTTCTCATATTCGCGATGTTAATTTTCATCACAAAAATTGAAGTTTTGTAAAATAGTTGGGTCAAAAATCGGACGACCGGCAGAAAGCAGGGGATGAAATGGCAAAAAAGCGATCCGAATAAAACGGAGAGGGTCAGGGCACCCACCCCTCCAGAAAAAATAAACAGAATAGTCAACAAACCCTTATATTTTGAACCCATCTGCTCTTTCCTGCCCGGATTGGGTAAAAAAAACCGCTAAAAAAGTGTTAAATCCTACGGAAACAGGCCAAATTAAAGTGATTCCAATTACCCAATCGCTATATTTGCGGCCATTGTTTGCTCAAATCACCACTGCTTAAGGAATCCGGCTTCGTCTTGCAACTTTTGACCTGATCCTTTGGCTGTACACCCTATCTGACATGAACAAGAGACGCATCTACCTGCTTGCAGGAGCAACCGGATTGATTCTGATTGTTTTGATCCTATTGATGACCAGAAAATCTGGCGAAGATGAGATTACCTGCCAGGTAAAAAAAGGAACCATTGAAGTAAAGGTTCACACCACCGGCCAGCTAGAGTCGGAAAACTCTGAAAACATTGTGTTGCCAGCCGTTCTTTCTTCCCAGAATGTCCGGATTTATGAAATCAAGATCACCGATTTGATCGAAGAGGGATCGGTGGTGGATTCGGGTCAGTACATTGCCACCCTGGACCACAAGGTGATCGAAGAGGTGCTGACGACAGCCCGTCTGGAACTGGAAACGGCGCTTTCAACCATTGAAGATGCGAAACTGGATTCCAACCTGAGTCTTTCCAATTACAGGGATCAGATCGCCAATTCGCAGTCGGACGTCGAAGAACGCAAGATCGTTCTTGCCGAATCGGCCTACGAATCACCTTCGGTCATCCGCAGGGCCGAAATGGATGTAACCAAGGCCCAAAGAAAATTGGAACAGGACATCAAGGGCCTGGCCATGCGTCAAAGGCAACTTGATTCCCAGATGGAAAGAAGAAACATCGATCTGCGACAAAAGCAGAAACGGGTGGACGAATTGATGCAACTTTACGATGCACTGATCATCAAGGCTCCCAAACCTGGAATGGTCATCTATGCCCGCGACAGATTTGGTATCAAGATCCAGATCGGATCGGTCCTGACTCCTTGGAGCCCAATCATTGCCACCCTGCCGGATATGACGAAAATGATCTCGCAGACCTATGTCAACGAGATAGACATTGCAAAAATCAAGGTCGGACAGAAGGTCAACATCAGCATTGATGCTTTTCCTGCCAAGGAATTGAAGGGAGAGGTCATCTCCGTGGCCAACATTGGACAGCCGATGCCGAAAAGCGACTCCAAAGTCTTCCTGGTAGAGATCAGGGTCATGGGCAGCGATCCCGACCTGAAACCGGCCATGACGACCGGAAACCTCATCAGCACCGGAGCCTTCACAGACAAACTCTTTGTCCCCACCGAAGCAGTTTATGAGACCGACTCAACCAAATTCGTTTACCTCCGCAAGAATGGGGTCGTCCGTCAGATTGTTGACACCGGCGAGGAAAACGAAGATTACATCGTCATCAACAAGGGATTGAAGGAGGGTGACCAATTGGTTTTAAATGAGCCTGAAAAACTGGACAACATTGAAACCGTGGGATGGGAAATCTACAAGGAACAACAGACCCGAAAGAAGGAGTCTGTAGCTTCCGGCTCCCCTTCCCGTCAGGAGGGCAACCATTCCATGCGGTAATGAAATGCTCTTCTTTTCACATCGAGATAAAAAATTGAAATACAACAACATCCAGGTCACAGTTACTGGCATCCCGACCCGGAACATGTTCCAAACGGATCAAAAGCCATGAAGATCAAAGCATTTTATACCAGGTACTCCTACAATGTGCAGATCGCGCTGGAAGCCATCGTGGCCAACCGGGTCAAATCCCTGCTCACAGCCCTTGGAATCATCTTTGGTGTTGCAGCCGTGATCAGTATGCTGGCCATCGGCAATGGTGCCGAGCAAGAGATTCTCGAACAGATCAAGATGGTGGGGGTCAACAACATCATTGTGACACCTGTGCTCAAGACCGATCAGGCCAACAGCGGCGATGCCAAAGGAGGCTCGCAGGAAACCAACCAAATGACGGGAGCCAAGCAAAAGTTCTCCAAAGGACTGACGTTGCTTGATGCCACCTCCATGCAGGAGATCATCCCAACCGTTCAGGCCGTTTGCCCCATCATCACCTTCAACTACATGGCCTTCCTTCATGATGTCACCGGTGCAGTCAAACTCGATGGAACAGACAACACCTATTTCAGTCTCTTCGATATCCGACTGGAGAGCGGGACCCTTTTCCATCCCAGCCATCTGGACGAAGGATATCCGGTCTGCATCATCGGATACAACGTAAAAAATGTCTTTTTTAACCAGGAGCCGGCGGTCGGCAAATACATCAAGTGCGGCCAGATCTGGCTCAAAGTCATTGGTGTCATCGAGAAAAGAAACTTCGTCGGAACCGGTGCCGGCACTGCCTCCATCAGCGGAACTGACAACAGCATCATCATACCGGTCAAGACAATGCTGCTTCGGTACAGAAATCGTGCACTGATCCGGGGTGATGAGGTGAAATTGGTAGCCGCCGCCCGAGACAACTCCTCCAACAAAACCGAAGACATCAATCAGTTGGACAAGATCATCGTTCGGGTGAAGGATACCAAAGACCTTACCTCCACGGCCAAGGTTGTGGGCAAGATGCTGACGCGCAAGCACAATGGCATCAAGGACTTTGAAGTCAGCATCCCTGAACTGTTGCTCAAACAGCAGCAGAAAACGAAAAACATCTTCAACATCGTCTTGGGAGCCATTGCCGGCATCTCACTGATTGTAGGAGGGATAGGCATCATGAACATCATGTTGGCCTCAGTCATGGAGCGAATCCGGGAAATCGGTACCCGACAGGCCATTGGGGCCTCGCGGAAGGACATCATCTTCCAGTTTCTCTCCGAATCTACCTTGATCAGCCTGGCCGGCGGATTGCTGGGAATCATCCTGGGAATCATTCTCTCCAAGGTGATTCAGACTGTATTTGGCATCAAGACCATCATCTCGATATTATCCATTTTCATTTCATTCAGTGTTTCCGTTTTTATCGGAATCACCTTCGGATATCTTCCGGCAAAGAAAGCCGCTGAAAAAGATCCGGTGGAATCCCTTAGACAATAAATTGCCATGACCCGAATCCTGATTTTATTTGCCCTACTGTCGATCGGAACCTGCTCCCTGGCACAGCAAGCCGATGTCATGCTGACACTCAACGAAGCCATAGACATGGCCTCCCGGCAATCGCTGGATGCCTTCAAACAGCAGAACATGTACCTTGCAAGTTATTGGGAGTACAAATATTACCGTTCGGACATGCTGCCGCAATTCAGCATCGGCGCCAATCCGCTCTCCTACAACAACTCGATCCGCCAGGATTATGTACCACAGGACCAAAACTGGCAGTACAGTCAGCAGAAAAACATCACCTCCAGCGCCTCGATGAAGATGACGCAGAATGTGGGCCTGACCGGTGGTAGCTTTTCGGCCAGTTCGGACATCGGCATGGTCAAGAATTTTTTGGGTGACAAGACCACCCTCTTCTCCTCCAACATGGTGAGCATCGGATACAAACAGCGATTGAACGGCTACAACAGCCTTCGGTGGAAATCAAAGATCGAACCACTCAAATTTGAAACGGCCAAGAAGAAGTTCATCCAGTCGCGGGAAGACATCGCCATCAAAACCACCGGCAAGTTCTTTACCCTGGTTGATGCTCAGATCGAACTGAACATCGCCCGCACCAACCTGGCCAATTCGGATACACTTTACCAGATCGGCAAAGGACGTTACCAGGTGGGTACGCTCACCCAGGACGAACTGCTCAACTTCGAACTGAACCTGATGAATGCCAAGATTGCCATGACAAGGGCGCAGCAGGGACTCGTCAGGGCCCGATCCGATCTAAACATCTTCCTCGGTCTGGATAAAAATACCCTGATCGACTGCGTATTGCCCAAGGCCAACAACAGCGGATTTCAGGTGAATGTCGAGGATGCCATTCAAAAGGCTATGGACAACAACCCGGATATCATGGCGCAAGAGCGTCAGTTGCTGGAGCAGGAAAGCAACGTTAGGTATGTGCGGGCACAAAACGGACTCAGTGCAGACATCAGTGCCATGGCGGGTCTCAACCAGAAATCAACCATTCTCTCGGAAGCCTATCAAAATCCCAACCAGTTTCAGAACATTGCCCTGGCAGGGGTCTCCATTCCGATCCTGGACTGGGGGCGCAGAAAAGGACAGATCAAGATGGCCAAATCCAACCGGGATGTGGTGGTCAATACGGTCAAACAGGCCAGGATCGATTTCGAACAATCGGTCTTGATGAACGTGATGGAATTCAATCTGCAGTCGGAGATGGTCTCCAATTCCGCCAAGGCGGATACCATCGCCCAAATGGGTTTTGATGTCACCATGCGCCGATTCAAGATCGGCAAACTCGATGTGACCAAGCTTAACCTTGCCCGAAACGACCTGGAAACGGCCCGTCGTGCCTACATTGCCGCCTTGCGGAAATACTGGTCATCCTACTACCTGATCCGGGAGCTGTCGCTTTATGATTTTGAGAAGAAGTCAGCACTCACGGCCGATTTTGACAAAATACTCGAACAATGATCACATCCGACTGTCAAAAAAACATCGTTGCCCATCCTGTAGATCCGACCCATTTGCGAAACAACCTCAGAACCAAGGTATGAGACTGACCAAAAAAAAGATTACCATTTTCTCAGGAGCATTTGTCCTGCTCATTCTGGTGATTTTCTTCATCGGAAAAGCCATCAAGAACAGCACGCTTTATCGGGTTAAGCGGGAGAATTTTGAAGCCATCATCTCTTGCAAGGGCGAAATACAGAGCGAAAAAGCGATCCTCATCAACATGCCGGATGTCATTGGCGACCGGCAATTGGAGATCTGGGACATTCAGATCAAGGACCTCATCCCGGAAGGATCGATTGTCAAACAGGGAGATTATGTGGCCCTGCTGGACCAGGGACGAATCAAACAACTCAAGGAAAAAAACGAAGAGACCCTTAAAAAACTCATTTTCAACTACAACGACGAAAAAATAGACAGTGCGGTAGACCTCGTCCAATTACGCAACGGACTGGAACAGTTCGTCTTTGACCTGGATCAGAAAAAACTGGACATGGAGCAGTCCATCTACGAATCACCGGCCTATCAACGTAAGGCAAAAATGGCCTACGAGCGGGCACAGCGTCAGCTGGAAGCCCGGATTCGTGCCTACCGGCTTACGCAAAACAACCTCCGCACCAAGGTCCATCGATTTGAGACACAGATCGACGAATTCACGACAAAAGACACCAAGTACCAGCAGGCTTTCGACCAGGCACGCATAACGGCCCCCCGCGACGGCATGCTGATTTATGGCAGGACTTACGGACGCGGCGGCAGCCGGAAACTAACCGTCGGTTCCTATGTGAGCAGGCAAACGCCCACCATCGCCACCCTCCCCGACCTCTCAATCCTCAATTCCGAAACCTATGTAGAAGAGATCTATGTACCCAGAATTCATGCGGGCGACAGCGCACGGGTTTTCATCGATGCCTTGAAAAACATGGAAATGGCCGGTATCATCTCCTCCATTTCCAACGTAGGACAGGAAATGGCAGGCTTTGAGTCGAAGGTCTTCAAGGTCAACATCCGCGTATCCAGTGCAGAGAAAAAGATCAAGCCGGCCATGACCACCAACAATGAAATCATCATCTCCAGGGAACCCAATGTACTGGTCATACCCAGACAGGCCCTTTTTCGCGAAGATGCACGTAGTTTTGTCTATCAAAAAGATTATTTTGGCTACCATATTCAGGATGTTACCTGTGGCAGTCAAAACGAGAAGCTGGTCGTGATCACGGCCGGACTGAAAGAGGGCGACAGGATCCTCCTCAACAAACCGGAGGAATAGGTTTCAGCGCAGAGACTCCTCCTCAAAACCATCGAAGATGAGATACCTGCCATTCTTTTGCCTGCTACTCCTCTCCCGAACTGTTTTTGCACAGCAAATGGGAGAAAAAATGATAACGACGGATCGCATAGCCCATCATGTTGCGGTTTTGGCAGCCGATTCGATGTTGGGGAGAATGCCCGCAACAGCCGCTGAAAACAAGGTAACGGCTTATCTTGCCGCCCAGATGAAGGAGATCGGATTGTTGCCGGCAGCCCATGGCCGCTACGATCAAGAGGTTCCCTTGCTGGCCGTGACCTCTACCCTCTCACCCACGATGGACTTTCAAACCCCAAGCGGTTTGCTGCGCATCCCCAAGATGACCGATTATGTGACCTTTTCCAGAAAAGTGGTGAATGAGCTATCGCTGGATCGCTCAGAGCTTGTATTTGCAGGGTTTGGCATCACGGCTCCCGAATATGGAAGAGATGATTTTAAGGGAATGGATCTGAAGGGAAAAACAATCCTGGTATTCGTCAATGATCCGGGATACGGCACACAGGATTCCTATTTCAAAGGAAATACCATGACCTATTACGGCCGCTGGACCTACAAATTTGAAGAGGCCGCCAGGCAAGGCGCCAAAGGGTGCCTCATCATTCATGAAACGGGACCTGCAGGTTACCCCTGGAAGGTGGTCAGCAACAATGGCGAGACCACCAAACTCTATCTTAGACCGGAAGATGGTTACCGCAACCGATGCGATGTAGAGGGATGGATCTCTCCCGAGGCAGCCGAAAAACTCATGCAATCCTGCAACCTTAGCCTGAAAAAAGCCAAAGAGATGGCACTTAAGCGGGATTTCAGACCATTTGCCCTTCCTATAAAAGTCTCCTGTCAGATTCACAATCACTTTGCCTACCAGCAGTCACACAATGTATGTGGTCTGATCAAAGGTTCGAAGCATCCCGAGGAGGTGGTGGTCTATACTGCCCACTGGGATCACCTGGGTGTGACAAAGCCGGTCCGGGGTGACAGCATCTGCAACGGTGCCACCGACAATGCCAGTGCGGTAGCCTGGATGCTTGAGATCTCCCGTGCCTTCAAAAATACATCACCACCCGATAGATCGATCCTCTTTCTGGCGGTCACCTGTGAAGAATCCGGACTGCTGGGAAGTACCTATTACACCGAACACCCCTTCTTCCCGATGCGCAATACCGTATGTGTCATCAACACCGATGTCATGCTCTTTTTGGGCAAATTCAGGGATGTGACGCTGACTGGATCGGGTCAGTCGGAACTAGACGACTGGGTGGCAGCCGAGGCCAAACGTTGCGGCCGCTACATTGCTCCGGATCCCAATCCGGACAACGGCATGTTCTTCCGCTCCGATCAATTCCCGTTTGCCAAAATGGGGGTACCCGCCATCTTTGCCAAGGGATATACCGATGCGGAGAAGTTGGGGAAGAGCGAGACGCTGGCCAGAATAGAACGTTACTGGAAAGAGACCTACCATACACCTCAGGACGAATACCATCCGGATCGGGATGATCTAAACGGATTGACCGAAGATGCCCGTTTGATGTTTCGCGTAGGCAGCAATCTGGCCAACTCAGATCAATGGCCGAAATGGAACAAAGACTCCGAATTTCGTGCGATTCGCCAGAAAGAGGGCCGCTGACCTTTCTCCCGTCTCCTGTCTCCCGTCTCCCGTCTCCGTTCACTCCTCCCGGTAGCTTTTGAACAGGGCATCGATTCCAGCCTGTTGGGTGTCGCCCGCATGGACCACTACGCGGTACCGCAGCCGGACGACATCGCCCTTGTTTAGTTCTGTCTTCTCCCCGTCAATGGGCCAGAAGAGGGAGGTGGGCGAGAAAAATCCATAATCACGGGTGAACCACTGATCCGGAAACATCGGATTTTTCGGATGTTGCAAGATGGCAATCCCTTCAATACCGTTCCCCCTTTTCCCAAAATAGTCCATCCAGGGAGAACTTTTGCCAAAGGTGGCCTTCTCTCCCAAATTACCTTCGGCATTGATCATGGTCCCGCCATTGACGACGGCCAGGTCACTGGCCATGCGGACGCTAAAGAGCGAATGGTTGGTCTTCCGGATCACGACATTGCAAAGCATGTGGAGTTCCAGGGTCACATCGATCAGTCGGATCTCGTGCGAGGGTGCGGTAATGATGTAACGTCTGACATCCCGTATGGGTGCCTCGGCTCCCGGGCGATGCCAAATGCATTCATCTGAGATCACCACCGAATCGCCACCTTCCTTGATGATCTCCGCATTGTAGGAGGAGATGATTCCCCTTTCGAGTCCTTCCTGCCAGTAATTCCCGCCATTGACCTGGTCACATCCGAAGAATAGTGAGCTGTGGTGTGGATATTCGGCATTGCGCAGGGAGGTGACCGATCCGCCGGAGAGTGGACCATTCACCGGAAAAAAGTAGGGATATTTCTCCTGATCGGAAAAGATGTAGCTGGTGAAGAATTTGCCATCAATCAACACCTGGATTTTATCACCTGACTTCTGGGCCGTGATCTTAGCCGAAAAGGACTGGAGGGATCCCATGATGGCCATCCCCATCAGCAGCCATCTCCTGCCGGTGTTCCATCTGTTTTGTAAGGTACGCATCATGGTTCGCATCAGATTTTGATGTAACTGGTACCGTACGGATATCGTTGAGGCCTGGAAAGAAGCTTGTTGGCCTCTTCATCCCCCACAAATTTCTCCGTTAGCGGATCCCACTCCAGTTTGCGTCCCAGTTTCATTGAGATATGGGTGATCAGGCAGATGGTACAGGCCCTGTGACCCATTTCTACCGGAGAGATGGGTTCCTTCCCCGACAGGATGCACTCCAGCCAGTTGAGGTGTTGATTGGTGATCTCATACAGATGGATCTCTTTTTCGCCGAGGGGCGTATTCAGGATGGCCGGATCGCTGGCATCCAGCGCCTTGGCATTGCGGGTCTTGGCTACCGGATCACTGGCCGATGCTGCATAGTTTCCGCGGGTCACAAAGATCCATCCGTCGCTCCCCTCATACCGGATTCCGTTGGGGAAAGCCCCACTTGTAATCATGTTGAGGCCATTCTTATATTCTGCCACAGCCAAAAAATCACCGTGGACATTCCAAAGCCCGGATTTCGGGAAGGTGGCCATGGCATTGATGGTAGAAGGTCCGGTGTATTCCGTGTTCATTCCCCAGGCCGCCGAATCGAAGTGATGTTGCCCCCAACCGGTGATCATACCGGCCCCGAACTGCTCACAGCGCAACCAACCGGGCCGGTCACTCATGCTGTTCTGGGGATGTACGCGCATCTCGGTGTAATAAACCTGTGGCGTCGATCCCAGCCACATGTCATAGTTCAGATTGGTTGGAACCGGCATCTCGGGTGCTTCCGGTCCGCCGGGATCGCCTGGTAGCCCGATCTTCACCGTATGGAGTTTGCCGATCCTGCCATTTCGGACCATTTCCGCGGCAATCCTGAATTGGGGCATGGCCCGTTGCTGGGTACCCATCTGCAACGTAACACCCTTCTTTTTGATCACATCCGACAACAGCCGGCCTTCGGCAATCGTTAAAGAGGTGGGCTTTTGCAAATAGACATGTTTTCCGGCAAGGGCTGCTTCGATGGCGGGTTGGGCATGCCAGTGATCCGGGGTGGAAATGATCACCGCATCGATGCTCTTGTCAAGCAGCATCTCCCGGTAATCACCGTAGGTACGAACCGAAACGGCACCTGCTTTCCCACTCTTCCTGGCATAAAAATCCTCGATGTGCTGCTTCCCTTTTGCAACCCGGTTGGCGTCCAGATCCGCCACAGCCACCACTTTGGCCAGATCGATCGGCAAGGTCTCGGCCAGGTCATGCCCCATGGCAATCCTTCCGAAACCGATCTGACCGATCTGAATCTTGTTGCTGGGGGCATTGGCTCCAAATACCGAAGCGGGAACAATCGTGGGGGCCAGCATCGCTCCTGCCATAGCGGAGGAGGTTTTCAAAAATTTTCTTCTTTCCATTTGTTTGGTTTGTTCGTTCGTTTCATTCAAAATATGTTTGGGACCGTTGGAATAGACAGGCGAATTCCCAAATCTTCTGACCAACATCCCCTGGAAATAGCCGTTCTACCACATCCACCTCATGCTCGCCGGACAAACATCCCAGAGGATGGTCGACAGGATGGTTCCGGGCAAAAGAGATCAGTCCAAACGCTTATACACCTTACACCTGGCCATTCGGCAAAGTGAGGGTCTGTATGTATTCTTCGAGCCGTTCAGCATTGTAAATACCCACGACTTGCCGTGGACTTCCCTGATGCAACCGGATGATGAAAATTTCCTTGAAAAGCATCTTTCTTACCTTCATGGATTTCACAGACTTCAGGTCGATCTCCTTTTGCACATTCACCCGCATGGCCAGGACCAGCGTCACAAGCCCGACGATCCCCAGAAAAAGGGCACTGTTCAAAAAGTGCTGATCATTGTTTTTGAAGTAATTGTAGAGGTTAAAAATGCCAAACGCAACGAGAAACAGTGAGGAAAAGAGTCGCATCCGACGTTGATACAAGATGTCGTCTTCGATCAAAATCTTGTCATCCTGGAAAACCAATTTGCCTTTCTTGAGTTCAAAAGTGTTATTCATCAGTGATTATTTTAAGGTTCTAACGATTGAAGGAATGGACTGCATCCGAAAATGCGGCCAGATTTTCCGTGGGTACTTGCTGGGGGATTCCGCCACCGCAAGACCAGATGACCCGGCTATGATCGGCTACGGCAGCCATCATTTTTTGAGTCTCCTCATAGACCCTTTCGGGTGAGGCTGCTGCAAGCACATCCCTTGGCGGCAGATTGCCCAGCAAGGCTACTTCCGGTCCGCACAATTCCTGCATTTGGGAAATGGGATGGTCAAAGGCAAAGTTAAAAAGGTTAACACCCATCTCCTGCAGGAAAGGAGCACAGGTCAAACCAAAAGCATCGTTGTGAAAAAACCGGACGGGTGCTTCAAACGCATGAAAACAGCGTTTCAGGTAGGGAACCACAAACTCGCGGCACTCCTCTTCTCCGACAAATCCGACAATATCATCCAGCAGCAGAATGCCTTCAATGGAGGGGAAACAGCTCTTTTGGAAGGCAACCCACTCCTCTGTAAACCGGGTAATTTTATCCAGCAAGAGATGGGTCTTCTCGGGATCCATCGCCATCATCAGCAAAAACTCAGTGGTACCCATCAGGAAGGTGGCAATGTTCAACGGACCTCGCGTTACCGCAAACCGATAGCGGTGCCCTTCCGCCTCAATCGCCGGCTCCATCCGCTTCAGACGACTGATCACAAAGGGAAGCAATCCGTCGCTTGTCACGTTGGGTTGCGGCAACCTGTCGATCTCCTCCGGATCATGGATCACCTTTTCTGCATGGGGCAGATTGGACTCATACCAAACGGATCTTGCACCAAAGGCACTGGGTTCTGTGCACATGCCATACTCGGACCAGAATCCGGGCAGAAAGATCATCTCCGGAAAACGCTCAAGGGCCTTGAGATTGCTTCTCAGCCAAATCTCATCCGAGGCATAATAGTCGAGTGTCGAAACACCTGCCCAACCAGGCAACCACGGACTGTCGATGATAAAACCAATCTCCCTGTTGCTGCTTTTTCCTGCCAGCACCGCCAGCAACCTTTCCCACTGAACATCTTTCATGAGCCCATGCAATTTAAGTTGGATCCGGGATTCCGGGAGCCGGATGGCCTGATTCCGGTCATGCCCTCATGAAACGGTCTCATCTTTCCACCAGCCCTTTGCTCTTCTAGAATCTTTCGAATCCCCGGAAATGTCAAGGATTTCAAAAGATGCCCCTTTACATTTCCTGTCCAGGACCCGGATTCCGGATCAAATGAACATTTCGTTCAAGGCTTGGAGTGTATTTCCCAGCCATGGCTAACAAAGTTAAAAATAAGCCTCAAACGGAATGCCGGATGTGACGCATTTATTCATCCGAATTTAACACATGGAAAAACCCCTTTCATGGTTGTCTTCCAACCAATAAATAAAATGAAAGAATCCGGTATACATATAAAAATCACTATCTTTCAACTCCAAAGCAACCAGACTGACTACCCATGAAAACTTTCAGCAAATGCAAGACACTGGTGCTGTCTGCGGCTCTCCTCCTGTTGTGTGGAATGCTTGTAACGGCCACCCCAACCACGAAAAAGATTCATGTGCTGATTTTGAGCGGAGCAAACAACCATGACTGGAAGAAGACCACACCGTGGCTTCAACAAATCATGACGGAAACAGGTTTATTTGAGGCGGAGATATCCGAAAATCCCGACACCTTGAAATATGCGGATCTGAAAAGGTTTTCACTGTTGGTCAGCAACCGCAACAACTGGCCTGACACCGCCAAAAGGAATACGGTGCAATACGAGCGAGATTTTGAGCGGTATGTGTCGGAGGGAGGTGGCGCCCTCTTTTTCCATGCCGGCGGATCCTCCTTTTATGGTTGGGAGGGATACCAAAAGATCAGCCTGGGCAGGTGGGGCAAAGAGACCTTTCACAAGGCTCCCGTCGTGGCCGAGATAAAGGATCTGGATAACCATCATCCCATTACGCAAGGAATGGATCATTTTAGGATCTTTGATGAGGTTTGGGAACGAACCGAAATCGCTCCAGGTGCGCGGGCCATCGGTTTTCTGAAAGCCAAAAATGCCAAAGATGGCCATCCAATCGATGAACCGGCGATCTTTGTCGGCCAGTTTGGCAAGGGACGATGCTTCTATACCCTTTTGGGCCACGATGAAAGAGCGCTCGTCAACAGCGGACTTAAATCACTTCTCCTGAGGGCTGCCCAATGGTGTGCCGGGGCAAAGGTGACCCTCCCCTTGCCTGCCGAGATCGACAAAAATCTCAACCAGTCCAAACCACGCTACCATTGGCAGCAAAGCGACACAACGCTCCAGTTGCTAAACAAAAAAGAGGTCGTCTGGCAATTCAATTACAACGACCGGTTTCGGAGACCCTATTTCCACCCACTCTCCATCCAGCATGTGACGGTAACCAGCCTGTCGCCACCCGATCATCCCTGGCACCTGGGACTATGGTTTTGCTGGAAGTACATCAACCATGTCAATTACTGGGAATACCTCAACGACAAACGTTCGGCAAAGACAGGATACCAGTCTGAGGGATCAACAGACATTGTCTCTGTTTCCATCCAAACCAGGAGGGATTTCTCTGCTGATCTCCAGCTCAGGATCAACTACCATCCCCGCGAGGAAAAAGTGGTGATGACCGAAGAGCGTCTCTACCATATCTCGGCACCTGCATCCAACGGCAGCTACCAGATTCAGGAAGACCATCTCTTTCATGTCGTGGCAGATTCGGTGGTGTTGGACCGGACGCCACCGGCCATCCGCGGAGGCAGGGTCCAGGGTGGATATGCCGGAATCTCTTGCCGGTTCAGTCAGGATTTTACCGAACCGCAGATCCTCAATCCTTCCGACAGTCTCAATTGCAGGAAATGTCTCAGTCAAAGCTATCTATTTACCTCCCTATCCGGCAAGAAGGCGGGCTTGGGCATCACACTTGACCCACAATACAACCTCCCGACCTGCAGCTGGTATGTCATCAACGATCCGCTGATTCCTTTCTTCTATTTTAGTCCGGGAGTCATCTTTGACAACAAGGTAACCATTAAAAAAGGCGATTCGTTTCGTCTGAGATACACCATCCAACTCATGGCATCACCTCCGGAGATTGCCCAATTGGATCCTGCTGTTTACTGATTCGTCAACGGATCATCCCTGCAAAATCGATTGCTTCCATCAAACCATCCAATCATCCCTTATCATGAAAAACCATACCACCCGCAGAACATTTCTCAGACAGAGCGCTGCCCTGACCTCCGGCAGCCTTTTGCTCCCTACGGTACTCACCTCCTGTTCCAACTGGAAAGGAGCCAATGACCGGATCGTAGTCGGCCACATCGGAGTTGGCTCAAGGGGCACCGATGAACTGATGAATTATTTTCTGCCCTTACCGGAAGCATTGAACATCGCTGTATGTGATGTTTTCAGGGAGAGAAGGGAAACGGTTGCCCAAAAGATCAATGCCTTTTACAAGGAAAACAATTTTACTCGGGAGGATTGCAAAACCTATCTGGAAATGGACGAATTACTGGCCAGACCGGACATTGATGCAGTCCACATCACCACACCCGACCACTGGCATGTACCGGCAGCCATTCGTGCAGCCAGGGCAGGAAAACACATCATGCTGGCCAAACCGCTGGGTCTGAGTTATCCACAAAACATCCTGCTGGCCAATGAGTTAAAAACACATGGATTGAAATTTCATTACGGCACCCAACAAAGGACACTGGAACACATCCGGATGGCCAAAGAGATGATCCAGGGAGGGGCCATCGGTGAGATACACCGGGTAGAGGTCTGGGCACCGGGAAAGAATGATGTTCCGAATCCCCCGCTAGCAGAAGAACCGGTTCCGGATGGTTTTGATTACGACAGATGGAGTGGTCCTGCCCCACTCCGACCCTATTGTGCAGCTCGGGTAACCAACAACGGATCCTGGTTCAATTACGATTACAGCATCGGTTTTCTGGGCGGTTGGGGTGCCCATCCCCTGGATATCCTCGTTTGGATTCTGCGGGAACAGGTCAAAGGAGCCTATTCCTGCGAGGGGAGCGGGAAATTCTGGGAACCCGGCGGGTTGTACAACAACATTCTCTCCTGGGATCTACGCCTTTGCTACACCACCGGATTGTTGGTCCGGTTCATGAGCGGAGACGTCGCCAATGAAACGATCCTGAAGAACAAAAAGGTCAAAGAGACCAATGGAACCACATTCTACGGAACCAAGGGATACATCTCCGTCAGTCGATCGGCCGTGGAATCCGACATCCCCGAACTGCACGTCAAGCTCAACAGTGTTCCCAAACAGGCCAATGGAAGGGTGAAAGGGGAAAACAATACCATGGGCAGACGGTTTATCTCCATCGTTCGCGGGAAAGAGCCGGAGCTTTGTCCCCTGGCAGATGCCATCCTTTCAGATACCATTAGCCACATGGGTGACATGGCGATCCGTACCGGCCGCAAAGTCATTTGGGACCCTGTCCTGGGAGAGGTGCAAGGCGATGCCGAAGCCAATCAATTGTACCAAAGGAATTTCAGGGCGCCCTACCAAGTCTGAGATCGAAAGAATAAGGACGCAACGGGCAGCCGTGAGGAGGTATTGGAATTTTTTATCGGGGGATCGCCGGGCGATGGGAGGTTGCCTTGATCGACAGTTGTGAATGGACTCAGTCTGTGAGCAAGGAAAGTGAAACCTGTGAATCAGGCGTTGTCATCCAATTCTCCCTCCCATCTGGCGATGACGGCTGTGGCCAGACAATTGCCAATGACGTTGCCACCGGGCCGGGGCATGTCGAGCAAGACATCAATCCCCAGAATGATCATCACCGGCTCCACGGGCAGTCCAAAAGCAGTGACGGTTCCCAGCAAGATCACGAAAGAGGCGCGCGAAACACCGGCCACTCCTTTGCTGGTGAGCATCAACGTCAACGCAATGACCGCCTGTTTTTCCCAGGAAAGATCAATCCCGGCAGCCTGCGCAACAAAAACGGCAGCGAGCGAAAGGTAAAGGGTGGATCCATCCAGATTGAAACTGTAACCGGTCGGGATCACGAAGGAAACGATCTTACGCGGTACGCCCATGGATTCCATCGACTCCATGGCAGCAGGAAGCGCCGATTCCGAATTGGCTGTGGCAAAGGCAATGGAGGCCGGTTTGGAGACGGCATTCACAAACCGCATCAGGGGAATGCGAAAGAGCAGGGCCACTGGCAACAGAACCAGCAAAAGAAAGGCTACCAGTGCGATGTACAGAGTCCCTAGCAACTTCATCAGGGTCACCAACACCTCCGTTCCCATGTGTCCGATCGTGAAGGCGATGGAGGCAAAAACGGCTACCGGCGCAAAATACATGACGATACCGGTGAATTTGAACATGGTCTCACTGAGGCTGGATGTCAGCTGCAACATGGGCTGCTTGTACTTATCTCCCAACATCGACAGGGCGATGGCAAAGAGAATGCTGAAGATGACAATCTGCAAAATATTGCCCTCAACCACTGCCTTGGCAATGTTTTCGGGGAAGATGTGCAAGATAAACTCACTGGTGGTTTGCATCTTGACAGCAGGAACGGCGATGTTGCCGGGAAGAGCAGAGAGATTGATGCCCACCCCCGCTTGCGACAGGTTGATGGCGACCAATCCGATCACCAATGCCAGGGTTGAAGCGATTTCGAAGTAGAGCAAAGACTTCCATCCCATCCTCCCTACCTGCTTCAGATCGGTATGTCCGGCAATGCCATTGACCAAGGTGGCAAACAACAAGGGGGCGATGATGGTCTTGATCATCCGCAGGAAGATCTCACTCAGAAATTGCATTTTCCCGGCGACAGCAGGAAAATCGTAGCCAAACTCAGCCCCGGCCAAAAGTCCCAACATGATCCAGATGGTCAGCGATTTTCGTTGCCAGGCATACAACCCGAAGTAAAAGATGGTGACGACCCTGCAACCGGTAAGCCAGGTAGCAGGAATGACGGCCATATGAAAGAGGTTGAGCAGGTAACTGGCGATGGTGAGGGTAAGCGATCCGATTAAAAACCAGAAAACGGCCGTGGATCCGGTTGATGAGGTTCTGTTTTTCAATTTGGCTGTTTTACATGAGAGGAAGCAAATATAATGAATCTGCTCAAAAGCATTGCCAACAAATAGGGCTGGAAACGCCCTTCTCAAAAGATTTGGAGACCTTTGGCGCAAAATTCTGAACCTACTTCCATCAGCTTGCGTAAGGATAGGTAGTTTTGCAAACAAGAAGCCGCTCAGGATGGATAGAATTTTTTCATTGTACAAACCGGCCATGGAATACCGCCGTTTTGGGAAAACAGAAAAAAAGGTAAGCGTGATTACCCTGGGGGGTATGCGTTTCAAGGATGGCTGGAATGAACCGCGGGAACAACTTCCTTCCGAGAGCATACGGCAGGCGACAGAGACCGTTCGCAGGGCCTTTCTGGAGGGCATCAACCTGATTGAAACAGCCTGGGGCTATGTCAAAAGTGAACACCTCTATGGCAAAGTGCTAAACCACGAGCTGGGCATCGACAGGAAGCGATATTTGCTCATGACCAAAGGAAGTCCGAAAACTGCTGCCGAAACCCGGCAACGTGTGGAGGCCCAAATGAAGGCACTGGAGACCGATTTCCTCGACTTTTATGGTTGGCACGGCATGAACAATGCATCGCTCATGCAGCAAGCCTGTACCCAAGGTGGACCGGTCGAGGAACTGCTCAAAATGAAGGAAGAGGGTTTGATCGGTCATGTGGGATTCAGCACGCATGCTCCCACCGATGTGATCCTGGATGCCATCGGGACCGGACTATTTGATTTCGTCAACCTCCACTATTACTATTTCTTTCAGCGCAACAGGGCCGCTTTGGAAAGCGCCGCCTCCCGTGACATGGGAGTGTTCATCATCTCTCCCAATGACAAGGGAGGCAAGTTGTTCCAACCCCCGGCACGCCTGACAGATCTGACGGCTCCGCTCCATCCGGTGCAGTGGAACGCCCGCTTCTGTCTTGGCCATCCCGAAATTCATACGCTTTCATTTGGGATTACGACAGCGGGTCAGGCCGATCTGATTTCGGGGATCTTTCCAACGGCTACCCCCATGTCGTTGCCTGACCAGGAAATATTGCAAAGAATGGATGCCTGCAAGCGTCAGGTACCCCATGCCCAGTTTGATGGATATGAAATGGATGGAGATCCTTCAGGTCTCAACATCCCGGAGATACTCAGATTCAGGTGGATGCTCAAGGGTTATGGCATGAAGGAATTTTGTCGATACCGGTACAACATGTTCCAGGAAAAAGACCACTGGTTCCCAGGCATTTTTCCGACAGAAGAAAATCTCCAAAAGATTGACCTGAGCAAAGTCCCTGCCGATGTGCCCCTGCTGGATCTCATCCGTGAGACACATCAGGAACTCTTCCGAAAGTGAGTCTTGCCTTCTTGCCGGATCCAGATCGGCAGACTTACACCTCCCCGCAAGATAATGGTTCAGCAGCCCGAAGGATAAGGGATCACTTGTGCTCTTTCACAAATTGTCCGGACCGAATCTCCTGGAAAGCCTGATTGAGTTCCGCTTCGGTATTCATCACTACGGGACCCCGCCAAGCGATTGGCTCACCAATGGGTTGGCCTCCGATGAAGATCATGCGGGCCAGATGGCCTTCGGATCCGATCCAAATGGCCTCACCACTTCCAAGCAGTGCTCCCTGACCCGAACGCAGCTTCTTGCCACCTTCCCCGCCAAAGATTGCACTACCCTCGTAGAGATAGACAAATGCGGTATGGTTTTCCTGAAATGGGAAGGTTACGCTTCCTCCCGCTGGAATTTCCAAATCCAAATAGTCCGGTTCTGCAAAGATACCGGTGACCGGACCGGTGACCTCTCCAAACTTTCCAGCAAGTACCTTGATCCGGGAACCATCCGGCTGGGTAACGACCGGAATGGCAGCAGCCGGAATGTCCTGGTACCGGGGTGGGACCATCTTCCGGGCGGCCGGCAGGTTGACCCACAATTGAAATCCCCTGAGCCTTCCTTCTACGATCTTTGGCATTTCCTGATGAATGATGCCACTTCCGGCAGTCATCCACTGAATGTCTCCCCTCCCAATGACACCGCTGTTGCCCATGCTGTCACTGTGTTCGATTGAGCCATCCAACATATAGGTGACCGTTTCCATGCCCCGGTGGGGATGCCATGGAAATCCGGCAATGTAATCATTCGGGTTGTCTGTGCCGAAAAAATCCAGCATCAGAAAAGGATCCAACAACCCTTGTTCATAAAACCCGAAGATTCTCGTCAGTTTAACGCCTGCCCCATCGCTGGTTGGCGTTCCGTGAATGATGCGGCTTATTTTGCGGTAATTTGTCATCTCAAGAAAGAATGAAGGTCATCAACGATTTTGGCAAACTCGTGGCCCGAACGGCACTGCCGTGGATCCAGAGATGGAGGGGCAGTCGTCCATTCGACCGGTTGAGTACCACCACCACAATCCGGCCATCGGTGTTGACGAAGGCGGTGGCTTCCAAAGCATCCCGGTTGCTGGAACAGGCGATCCGCTTGGCTCCCGGACGTACAAATTTTGAAAAATGACCGATGCAGTAATAGCTGGAGGTGTAGATCAGATTGCCGGTGGCCAGATCGGCATGGACCGGGGCAAAACAAAAGTTGCCAGCATGGTTGGGTCCACCCTTCATGTCCAGCAAGATGTTCCAGTCGGTCCAGGTGACTGTTCCACAGTTGAAATCATTGATCATCGAATGGGCATACCGTTCTCCCAAACGCCACAGTCCTACACTGTCCGGAGAAAATTTCTCCACACATCCCTCGGTGAAGATGAGGTGGGTATTGGGATAGGCATCCTTGACCAGCCTCAGATTGTCAAACATCATGCCGCTGCCGGTCCAGGTTTCATAC